>NZ_CP045875.1:2572500-2855000 GCF_009649955.1 Heliorestis convoluta
GGTAGGTTATCCACGCGTTACTCACCCGTTCGCCACTAAGCTTCAAAGTAGCAAGCTACTTATCTGCTCCGTTCGACTTGCATGTGTTAGGCATGCCGCCAGCGTTCGTCCTGAGCCAGGATCAAACTCTCCAAAAAAGGATGTTTTGGAGTTAACCGCGCCATGGATGGCGTCAGCGGTTAACTTCCTTTGCATTCCTTATATATGGGTGAGCCTGATAAAGCTCTTAATTGACTTAATTTAGTACAATTCGCTTTGCCCCATCAGGGACTCAGCAAAATGTCAAAATTGTTTCTGAATTGTTGTGGGGTCTGACCCCCGAGCAATTCGCACAATTTCTTGTTTCGCACGCTTGACTTGTTTACAACTGTTTGATTTTCAAGGACCGATGTTTTGTCTGATATTGTCGCTTTTTGTTTGCGTCAACGAAGGATATCTTATCACATCTGCTTCGTTGTGTCAACAACTTTTTTTGAGGTTTTTTATCGCAAATCGGCGACAAGGAGTATCTTAGCATAGTTACTCCCTTGGGTCAACAACTTTTTTTAGAAAAATGTTATGCACAGTTCTATTCGTTCTGCTCTATCCCTTTGGTTACATCTATCGAAGGTTTTACACCTGTATCGCCACGCATATAGACATTAGGTACAGCACCAGGAATGATGGTGGTGGAAATGGGGATGTGGGTGTGAACAGGTATTTCTGATGATAGCAGGGGAACTACAATACGAATAACTGCTTCTATATTAAGAAAGACCATAAACTTGGTTTGATTGATACCGGCTTCTTCAAAAGTCTCCACTGGTTTTACCGTGACAGTTCCTATCGGTAATATATGAACAGGTAGTGAGGGACCTCTGTTTGCAAAGAGCGTAGAACCTGATAGTTGTCCCAAAGGTATTTTTAATTCGCTGGTACTTAGATTTGACAATGTATCTTGTACCTCTAAGGCCGTTTCCGCGGCAAGATGGTTGATCATGATGGTGTTTGGCTGTAAAAGAACAATTCTTCCTTGTTGATCTGTTTTGTAGACAATGAGATCTTGAAAATTGCCATGATTGACAATACGATGTCGAATGGCTTCATTGATCGCCTCTACAGCAATAGCTTTGCCCCTCGCTTCAGCCATTGTAATGATTGTATTTTTTAGGTTGTTCTCAGCATACATAAAAAAAATCGGCGCCGAAAAGAGCAAAAGCACAGGCAAGGTCAGTAAAATTATGAAAAATCGCACTTTCCAGCGATCAAAAAACCATCGCATTCGAAGCCAAAACATTGTTGTCACCTCCCCTGCTCCCACAATGTATGCAGGTGCAAAAAAAAGGTGCCTACTTATACTATAAAAAAACGCTGTTTCTATGAATAAAAATAGAAAACAGCGTTCGTTCTATAGAGACAACGTACGTGGAATAACAAATTACTTCCGTAGTTTCACAAACTTTCGCTTACCAACTTTGACGATCATACCATCACAAATGGTGACTTCCGCTTTATCGTCGGTAATAGCATTGTTATCGATTTTTACAGCACCCTGGTTAATCATGCGTCGACCTTCACCATTGCTTTTAACAAGTCCCGCTTCTACGAGTAACTTCACAATCCATACTGGCCCGCTTGACACAAGCTCTGCTGGTACTATATATTCCGGAATCTCATCGGGCAGTTCTTTTCTTTGAAAAATATTGATAAATTCTCTCTCTGCCTCATGCGCTGCTTCTGAACTGTGATACATTGTAACAATTTCTCGAGCCAATCGCATTTTAGCATCTCTAGGATGAACTTGTCCTGACTCTACAGATGCAGAAAGTTGCTCAATCTCCTCCATGGGCACAGCTGTCACTAGTTCATAATAACGAATCATGCAATGATCGGGAATTGACATGGTTTTTCCATACATTTCTCGGGGAGACTCATGAATGCCAATATAATTGCCCAGACTTTTGCTCATCTTTTGAACACCATCAAGACCTTCCAAGATAGGCATTGTAATGGCAATCTGAGAAGCTTGGCCATACTCTTTCTGTAAAGCTCGTCCCACAAGCAAATTAAACTTCTGGTCTGTGCCACCCAATTCAACATCGGCTTGTAGAGCGACAGAGTCATACCCTTGCATCAATGGATAGAAAAGTTCATGAATGCCGATTGGAAGATTTTCTTTCATGCGCTTGGTAAAATCATCTCGCTCCAGCATGCGCGCAACAGTGTACTTGGCTGCCAATTGCAAAATATCTGCAAAGTTGAGAGGACTGAGCCAACTAGAGTTGAATGTGACTTCTGTTTTTTCTCGATCTAAGACTTTGAAGATCTGTTCTTTGTACGTTTCTGCATTGCGATTGACTTCTTCTTCTGTGAGTTGCTTTCTTGTCTCGGACTTTCCAGAAGGATCGCCAATACGACCTGTAAAGTCTCCAATAATAATAATGACTTGATGACCTAACTCTTGAAAGTGGCGCAGCTTTTGCAGAACCACTGTATGGCCAAGGTGAATATCAGGTGCTGTTGGATCGAGTCCTAGCTTCACCCGTAAAGGTTTGTTATTCAGAATAGATTGTTCTAATTTCTTGACCAGATCTTCTTCTGGGATAATTTCTGCTGTACCGCGTTGAATAAGCGCCAATTGACGTGCTACTTCAGCTTTGACCTGTTCAGGCACTGCTGTCCCTTCTGTCACACTCGTTCCCTCCTGCAATTCAATACCTTAAACTGTATCATGTTTTTCCACTTCTTTCAAGAAAAGCACCTGTACCAATTCGACTTGGTGCTTATAAAAGACCGCTGTAACGACTTCCTACTCCTGTGCTATAATAAGCAAGTAGTCGAAAGGAGGGCATTCCTGTGGAACGAGAAAAAACCCAGGAAGAAAGCAATCATACAGTGAAACGCAAAAAAAGAAAAATCCACTGGCCTCGTTTTACTCTTTTTATCACTGCTGTATTACTCGTCGTTGGCCTGGGTGTAGGTTCAGGACTTCTTTTTGCTTGGGCAACAGATACGCCTTCATTTAGTCCTGATGATTTAGACGTTCATACAACAACCATTTTATACGATATTCATGGCAATGAGTATGCCAAGCTTCATGGTGGGGAAAACCGAACTCTTGTTGAACTACAGGATGTGCCACAGTCTGTGCTCGATGCTTTTTTGGCCATTGAAGATAATAAATTTTATGATCACCATGGCGTCGATTTTCTTGCAATGATGCGCGCTGTTATGGCAAACATTACCGGTGGTTTTGGCTCACAAGGTGCTTCAACGATTACACAACAGTTGGTAAAAAACGCTTTCTTGACGCCTGATAAAAAGCTCAAACGAAAAGTTCAAGAAGCGATGCTTGCTCTTCAATTGGAGCGTACGTACTCCAAAGATGAGATCTTTCAGATGTATTTAAACCGCATCTACTTTGGTGAAGGCGCTTATGGTGTACAAGCTGCTGCCCACACTTTCTTTGGCAAACCCATTAGTGAAGTTCACCTCCATGAAGCGGCTCTTCTAGCGGCTATGCCCAATGCACCGAATCATTGGTCCCCTTATCGCAATCCCGAACTGGCCGAGCAACGACGACAACTTGTCTTAACGCAGATGAGTCGTTTCGGCTACATTTCTGAACAAGAGTCAGAAGAAGCGAAGCAAAAGCAACCTGTTGTCATAGAACGTGGAAATCGATTGGGTTCTACAGGTGGGAATCAGTTTCCTTATTTTGTTGATTATGTGATTCAAGAAGCCATTGAAAAATATGGCATCAATGAAAACTTGCTTTACAGAGGCGGATTGCAGATCTATACAACTCTCGATCCGAAAGTCCAAAGGCCCGCTGAAACAGCCCTTTCCGACAGCAAAAACTACCCGCCGAACAGAGCTTCCCAACCCGTTCAAGCCGCTATGGCAGTTATCGATCATTCCAATGGACAGATTCGAGCTCTTGTAGGCGGTCGTGAGCATACAGCTAAGCGAGGCTTTAACAGAGCCACTGATCTAAAACGTCAGCCCGGTTCGGCCTTTAAACCGATAGCCGTCTATGGACCGGCTCTTGAGATGGGTCGAACGGTCGCTACTGTCGTTGATGATGTCCCCGTTCGCTATGGCAATTACGAACCCGATAATTACGATGGGCTCTATCGCGGCTTGATTACCATGCGCGAAGCGGTACAGTATTCTGTCAATATCTATGCTGTAAAGCTACTTAATGAAATTGGTGTTCAAAATGGCTATAACTTTTCAAAACGTGTTGGTATTCGTTCCTTAGATGATAAAAGAGATCAGGTCTTGGGCCTTAGTTTAGGCGGCTTAACCCATGGCACGAATCCTTTAGAATTAGCAGGTGCTTATGGTGCATTCGCCAACAAAGGTGTCTGGATTGAGCCTCATGGCATTACAAAAATCCTAGATAGAGAAGGCAATGTTTATGTCCAAGCCAAACCAAAACAAGACATTGTAATGAAAGAAACGTCTGCCTATCTCATGACGAGTATGCTAGAAACGGTTGTAAAAAGTGGAACAGGGACTAGAGCCCAAATGAATCGGCCTGTAGCTGGTAAGACAGGAACAACGGAACTACCAAAAGATGACCCCCAGTTCCAAGGTATGCGTGGTAACAAAGACGCTTGGTTTGCTGCTTACACACCTGAGCTTGTTGGCGTTGTATGGATGGGTTACGATCTAACGGACCGTAACAATTATCTCTATCAAACCTACGGCGGTTCCTTCCCCGCTCAAATCTGGCGCAGTGTTATGACTTCTTCCTTAAGAGATGTTCCTGTAAAAGCCTTCCCTAGACCTCGAGGATTAACAGAAGTGGCTGTTGATATTAAGTCAGGTCAACTACCCAGCGAACTAACGCCCTCTGAGTTTGTTCGTGTTGAAATCTTTGATGAGCGCAACGTACCTACAGCAACAAGTACTGTCTGGGTTGAAACGACCGTTTGTATCGATACAGGCCTCCCTTATAGACCTGGTGACGATTGCAGCGGTCTTAAGAGAGCTGTGCTTTTACAAAGACCGATTCCTTATACTGGGGATAAAAAGCCACGTGACGCCCATTTAGAGATGACAACACCTGTAGAAAGGCCTCTAGAACCAGAAGAAGTCGATGACGAATCAAAAGAAAATCTTGATGAAGAAAGTGGCGGTTCATCGAGTACCAACAATGGAAACAACGTAAACAGTGGAAATAAACCGAGTGACACCACAGCACCAACAGAGCGAGAAGGCCCTTCTTTTCCTTTCGACTTTCTAAATCCGAATCGCGATAGTGAGAAAAAAGAGCCAGAAACGCCAACACAAAAAGAGGATGATGTTGTGGAACGTCCACTAACAGCACCCCTTGAATTGTTTTAGCTTTTTAACTCAACAACGGTAACACCGAGACCGCCTTCACCTTGTTCTCCATTGCGGAATGACTTTATATACTGATGATTTTTCAAATAGCTCCGGATGGCGCTGCGTAGAGCCCCTGTTCCCTTTCCATGAATAAGGTATACAGGCGATGTTCCTGTAAGATAGGCATCATCAAGATATTTGGCCACTTGCTCCATCGCTTCATCGACAGTGGTGCCTCGAAAATCTAGTTCCCTTGATATCTCTTTGGCTTTACTACTGGCTACAGCGGCGTAAGTGGTTTTACCTTTTTGCTCTTTCTCTTCTTGCGCCGCTTCTAATTCTTTGATGTTAACTGTGAGCTTTAAGATTCCAGCTTGAATTTGCAAATCGCCCTGGTTGTTAGGCAGCGTTAAGACGCTGCCTTTTTGATGCAGTCTAGGAACGTAAACGGCTTGACCGATTTTGACGCTTTTAAGGCTTTTCTCTGCTTTTTCATCTTTTTTCAATCTTTGTCCTGTTATCGCATCTTGCATCTGCCGTAGTTGATTCCGTTCTTTTTCCGCTTTGATGAGTTCTTCTTTCACAGGCAGTCGCTTCATGGCTTCGCGCAAATCTCGAACGATGCTATCGCTTTCTTCTTTTGCTGCTTTCACAATGTTGTAGGCTTCATCACGAGCTTTTTGTAAGATTTTATCTTCTTTTTCTCGCCATGCTTTTTCTCTTTGATCGAGCTTTCTACGCAGCTCTTCGGCCTCCTGGCGAAGTCGAAGGGCTTCTTCACGCTCTTTTTGCGCTTGTACTTGATTGGCTTCTAAATGCTCGATTAAATTGGCTACATTGCGCTCATCTTGTGTAAGTAAAGAGCGAGCTCTCACAACAATGGATTCATTCAGTCCCAATCGTCTCGATATTTCAAAGGCATTAGAGCGACCGGGGCGACCAATGAGCAGACGATAGGTAGGGCTTAGTGTTTCGATGTCAAATTCAACACTGGCGTTTTCAATCTCTTCACTCGTATAAGCAAAGGTCTTAAGTTCACTATAGTGGGTCGTAGCAATTGTCTTCGCGCCTCGTTGATGGAGATATTCTAGCATTGACTGCGCCAAGGCAGCACCTTCTGTTGGATCAGTGCCTGCACCGAGTTCATCGAGCAGTACAAGGCTATTCGGTCCCGTTCTTTCTAAGATTTGAACTAAGTTGGTCATATGAGAAGAGAAGGTACTTAGTGATTGCTCAATCGATTGCTCATCACCAATATCTACAAAAATTTCTTCAAAAATAGCAAGCTCCGTTCCTGGTTCTGCCGGTACATGGAGTCCCGATTGAGCCATGAGCGTTAAGAGACCTACTGTCTTTAATGTAACCGTTTTGCCGCCTGTGTTCGGTCCTGTAATTACCAGGGTATGAAACTTTTTCCCCAGCTCGATTGAAACAGGTACAACCTTGCCTGTGATCAGTGGATGACGACCGGAACGAATGGTCAGGTATCCCGATTGATTGATCGCTGGTTCTCCACCATCCATCCGTTGCGACAGCCTTGCTTTGGCGAAAATAAAGTCCAAGCGAGCCAAAATATTTACCGTTACAGCGATATCTTCGCTTTCTTGCCCTACTTGTTCTGAGAGCACTTGTAAAATTCTAAGGATTTCTGTTTTCTCTGCAGCCTGATAGCGCTTCAAGTCATTGTTTAGCTCTACCACGGCCATCGGTTCAATAAAAACAGTAGCACCAGAAGCAGATTGATCGTGAATCAAGCCAGGAATTTGACTCCGGTATTCTTGCCTTACCGGTACGACATACCGATCGCCTCGCACCGTTACCAACGCTTCTTGTAGATATTTTTGTTTTTCTGGGCTTCTGATGATAGCTTCTAACTTTTCTCGCACCCTGCTTTGAATGGTTTTGATCATTTTACGCAGGCGCTGCAATTCTGCAGAAGCGTTATCAGCGACTTCCCCTTCTCCAATAATACAGCGATGGATCTCATCTTCTATATTTCTATAGTTTCCTAAGCCCTGGGCCAATGCTTTAAGCAAAGGCGTAGGGCTTTCATCTTTATCTTCTGTTAATAAAAAAGCTCGCATTTTTCTTGAGGCTCGAAGGTAGAAGCGATGGCTAGCAATTCATCAGGCTCGAGCATTCCACCTACTTCTGCTTTTTTTAAGGGGCCTCGAATATCTTTAATACCTGCTAGCGGTACATTCGGTCGCAGGCGAATTGTTTCTTTGGCTTCTGTTGTTTCGGCCAGTGATTCTTCAATATACCATCGCTTGGTAGAAGGTTGAAGAGACCTCGCTTCATCTTTCCCAATGGACGAAGTACATAAGTTGACTAGTTTTTCAACAATTTTATGAAACTCCAGCTTCTGTAGGATAGGCTCCTTCAAAGTTTCTGATCTCTCCCTTTTATCTTCCTCTATTCTACGCCTCGATAAAGATGGCCCTTTGTATAGCCTGGTAAATGATAAAGCGCCAATTGCGACAAGCTTTTCTCTAGATGATGGTCTTGTAGCTTGCCTTTTTGCCACTCTGTTAAGATTTGACGATATAGTGTTGTAACATCGCCGATCCACTGTGGTGATTTTGTTCTACCTTCAATGCGTAGACGTCCGAAACCAAGCTTCACCAACTGTGGCAGCTTATCTAATAGAGCAAGATCTTTGGCATTCATCAGGTGGTTGCGACAAAAGGCATCCACATAAAGCGGAAATTTATAATTCATTCGATCTTGCAAGTACAGTTCTTTGTGGATTTGACAGGGGCTATTACAGCGCTGGCTTTTATTGCGTCCTCCAAGTAAAACACCTGCTACGCAGTATTCACTAACCATCATAGGAAGTGGGCCATGGACAATCATTTCAAAAGCACCAGGATCGAGACCTTTTCTCGAAGCGACAACCGAAAACATGTGTTCTATCTGAATCCAAGAAAGCTCAGGACTGATTGTGTAGTGCTTCAAACCATGTTCTTGTAAAAAAAGTGCTGCCTCTGCATTCATAACCCAGAGCGGATAGTCGGCTCGAATCTCCACTTTTTCAGCGTCAGGAAGGGCACGAAGCAAGGGCAAATAACCTAGATTGGCGACGAGGAAAGCGCGGGCGCCTGCTTCATACCAACGCTCTATGATATGGACTATCTTTTTTTGTTCTTCTGCGCGGTACAGTCGAGGCAATGCAACAATTGCTTTGACATTGGCTTCTTGACAGAGCTGTAAAGCTTTGGCTTCTTCCCCTTTTCTAAAAGGTTGACCATGACGAAAACCTTCTGTACCTAGGTAGACTTCATCGGCGCCCGATCGTAACGCTGCGCGAAGGGCAGGAAGTCCTTCTACCGCTAGCGTTAGCAGGGGATGGACTTTTGTTCTTGTAATTCCTTTTTTTGCTTGAGAAAGACTACGAAGATGTCTCTGCCAGCTTTCTTCATCGATCAGTGGCTTTAGAAACTTTTCGCTTCTCCTTTTTTCTAGTTCAGCAATGGCTTGGCGTCGCACCTCATTGAGCTGACGTAACGGTATCATAGCTCCTTCATCTAGTTGTGCTTCTAAGGTTTCTAATACAAAGGCCGTTGTACCAAGACGACCCAACTGTTCCTGGAGCACTTCTACCGTAAGAGGTCGTTTGTTGGCCACTTGAACGACTTCTTCTGTGCAAGCTTGCCCTTGATGACCTTCGCCGTCTCGGTAGGTTACAGTAAGAGGCATGCCTACTTGCACCGTCACAGTGCCTTGAAGAGGAATGCGTCGAAGTGTGCTGGGTCGTTGATAAGATTGACGAGCCCAGGTCACCAGCTCACTATCATATATTTTAAAGACGCGGTCGCCTTCACGGAAAGTGCCTTTCCAAGGTAGAATTGCAACCTCTCTTGGGAAAGCTTTCTCTCTTTCTTCTCCCTGTACCGTCAATTGCTTGACTGCCGTAACAGATCGACCGCCTTTCGACACCCAAGCCTCAATCTCATCTCCCTGGGTAAGCTCTTCAGCGAGATCAAGATGAACAAGACTTTGCTTAGAATCGATCTTCTTAATCCGACCTATATAGAGTCCTCGATGATTGGGTCGTTTATAACTCATCAAGTCTTCTCCTAGATTGCCTTCTAAGTAAGAAGGCGAAAAGCCTCGATTAAAAATCTGTTGTAATGCTCTTTCTTCTTCTTTCTTTACATAAAAAGACTTACCCTCCAAAGCCCGATCGAGGGCCTGGCGATACTGCCGAACAGCGGTGGCTACGTATTCTGGCTTTTTCATTCGACCTTCGATCTTCAAAGACCTAACGCCTGCTTCAATTAATGCAGGCAAATGTTCTATCGTTTTGATATCTTTTGGGCTGAGCAAATGATGCCCTACTTTTTTTATATCGACAAGATTTTGCCCTTTCTGATCCACAAGGTTGTAGGTCAATCGACAAGGCTGGGCGCAGCGACCACGGTTACCACTTCGACCGCCAATCAGGCTAGACATAAGACATTGGCCAGAGTAAGAGATACAAAGAGCGCCGTGAACGAAAACTTCTGTCTCTATCCCTGGCACTTTAGAAATCTCAGCAATTTCAGGTAATGATAATTCTCTTGCGAGAACGATGCGTCGCACCCCTTCTTGAGCCAGCAAAAGAGCGCTTTCAACATTGCTTACCGTCATCTGTGTGCTACTGTGTAGTTCCCAGTGGGGAAAAAGTTTTCGCAACAACCTTAAGACGCCTAGATCTTGCACGATCAAGGCGTCTACAGAAGCTTCATAGAGTTGACGGGCATAGCGAGGCAATTCCTCCATTTCTCCATCATGCAGTAGCGTATTGACAGTCACATAAACGGCTACATGACGTTGGTGCGCATAGGAGACTGCTTCTGCTAACTCGTCCATGTCAAAGTTTGAGGCATAGTGACGTGCACCAAAACGAGTACCACCTAGGTAAACCGCATCGGCTCCATTTTCGATAGCCGCTCGCAAAGCATCCATTGATCCAGCTGGTGCCAGTAATTCAGGAAGTTCAGGCACAAAGTGGCCCCCTTATCGGTGTTCATTTTCTATTGCATTTCTTGCTTTTGTATTCCTGTCTTTTTTTATTATAACAAATTAGAAAGGCAATGAAAAAGTAAAAACCGCCCTATAGCCTGGTTATGCTACAGGGCGGTTTTTTTGAAGTTTTTTGTGTCGGTGTGAATAGAGGAGGCAACACTACATTAGCTGTTCAGGATTGCCTGCGCTTCTTCTTCGTCATGCTCCATAATATAACGGATACCGCTGATTTCAGCTGCTTCTTTGGTAAGCGCGATTACATCATCACGGGTGATGTAGTCGAGGGAGAACTTACGAGCTCCACACATGAATTGTTTGAGACCCATGCCCAGACGCTCGAAGTAGCTATAGACGCCAATGGCACCAATGGGAAGATCTTGGTAGCGATCTCCTAGCATATTTTTCACATTGCAGGCTTGTGAGAAAACTTGCTCCACATTGGTTCCGTATTTGGCAGCGTCACCAGAAATTTTACCTGCTTTGATTTGATTGCCAATGGTTTTGCCAACCATAGCTGCAGCAAGAGGAGAACGAGCCATGGCGATCACTTTAATGTAAGGGGAACCCATGGCAAAAGCTTTGAACATCTGATCTTCTAAGGTGATACCACCGGCAATGGCTACAGGTGGAATATAGGCACCTTTCTCTTTCAGTTGATCAAGGTACTTAATTAAGAGAGATTGAATGTAGATAGTAGGTACGCCCCACTCGTTCATCATTCTCCAGGGGCTCATACCTGTACCACCACCAGCGCCATCTACAGTCAGTAAGTCTAACTTAGCATCGGAAGCGTACTTAACAGCTCTTGCTAAGTCAGCCGCCCTGTAGGCACCAGTCTTTAAGAAGATATTCTTAGCACCAGCTTGGCGTAGTTCTTCCACGCGAGCCATGAAAGACTCGCGCGTAACCATGCCAACACGAGAATGACGCTCGAATTCATTAAAAGAACCATTTTTGTAAGCAGTTTGAACGGCTGGATCAGTTGGATCAGGCAAGACAATGTATCCACGGCTGTGTAGCTCTAGCGCTCTCTCAAGAGAATTCAGCTTCACTTCGCCGCCAATGTCTTTGGCACCTTGGCCCCACTTAAGTTCTACTGCCGTTACACCGAGTTTTTCAATGGCATACTCTTGCACACCAAGACGAGTATCTTCTACGTTGGCTTGCACCGCGATGCAACCATAACCTTGATACCAGTCTTGGAAGTCGCGAACGCGCTTTTCTAAGGCCGGAGACTTCACAACACGACCATTTTTGATCTCAACGTTTGGATCCATACCACAGATGTTTTCACCAATTACAATGGCTGCGCCGGAAATGGCACAACCGGAAGCAAGGTGATCCCAATTGTTGGCAGCCACGTTGGTGGAGCCCATACCCGCAACAATGATTGGATTTTTTAGTTTGATTTTATGTTCATTGCCTATCTCAGTTTCTATGTTGGCAGCTGGGAAGATGGCTTTATCAGAATCGGCTTCAACACCATGAGCGCCGACGGCTGTTCCCATGATATTAAAGTGAGAGTAGTCAACAGGGTAATCTTTTTCCGAAGCTGACGTTGTTGTCCCGAAAGGCTGAGGATAGAGCGTTTCTTTTGAACGATAGGCTGCTTTGCCTACTTCACAAAAACCTGGACAACCATCGATACAGGTGGCGCACAGGCCAGAAAATGGGACGATGCTGTCAGGTGTACGGCATTTTGTTAATGTAGCTGCGCTACGGTTCAACTTACTGTAAGTCATAACGACCTACCCCCTATTAAGTTTTATTGGCACCTTTTCAATATTGGTTAAAGAGACGCAAAGAGCCGAAGGTCTTTGCGTACTTGTCTATCTACAGATGGTGGTCCTGTAGACTAGTATCTCGTTAGGTACTGTTCAATCTCCCAAGGATGGACTCGAATGCGATAGTTGTCCCATTCGGACAGTTTAGCCTCTATATAGCGCTCATAGATATGAGGACCTAGTGCTTCTTGAATCACTTGATTCTTTTGTAATTCTTCCAACGCCTCTTGAAGACTCATTGGCAGTTGGCCAATAGACAGTTCTGCTCGTTCCTTCTCGGTCATAGTATAGATGTTCCGATCGACAGCAGCTGGTGGCATCAGTTTCCGCTTAATACCGTCAAGACCTGCCTTAAGAGCAACTGTTAAAGCTAGATAGGGGTTACAAGATGGATCGGGGTTGCGCAGCTCAACCCGTGTGCTCATGCCTCTTTTGGCTGGAATTCTAATCAAAGGACTACGGTTTTGGGCAGACCAAGCGATATAGACAGGCGCTTCAAAGCCCGAAACAAGTCGCTTGTAAGAGTTGACAATGGGGTTCGTTATGGCCGTCATGGCTTTTACGTGTTCCATCAAGCCAGCAATATAATGGTAGGCTTCTTGGCTCAGTTGTCGCTCCCCCTGGGGATCGAAAAAGACATTCTGCTCGCCTTTGAAAAGAGATTGGTTCATATGCATACCCGAACCGGCAATTCCGTAGACTGGTTTGGGCATAAAAGAAGCATGCAGACCATGTCTTTGCGCAATCGTTCTGACGACAAACTTAAAGGTCATCACTTTGTCAGCGACAGCCAATGCATTGTCGTATTTGAAGTCTATTTCATGCTGTCCCGGTGCCAGTTCGTGGTGGGACGCTTCAATTTCAAATCCCATGGCTTCTAAGGTTAAAACCATTTCACGACGAGCATTTTCCCCTAGATCAACGGGCGTTAAGTCAAAATAGCCAGCCTTGTCGTGGGTAATTGTCGTCGGGTTACCTTCTTGATCCATATGGAAAAGGAAGAATTCTGCTTCCGGCCCAACATTGAAGGCACTGTAGCCTAGTTCTTCCGCTTCGGCAAGAGCTCGACGTAAGGCAGTACGAGGGCATCCCATAAATGGTTGACCATCTGGCAGAGCCACATCACAAATGAGACGAGCTACTCTACTTTCTTTTGGCGTCCAAGGAAAGACAGTAAAGGTTGATGAATCAGGCTTTAACATCATATCGGATTCTTCAATCCGTACAAACCCATCAATGGAAGAGCCATCGAAGGCAATATCTCCATCTAAAGCCTTTGGCAATTGTTCTACAGGAATAGATACGTTTTTGGGGATACCAAAGATATCAGAGAATTGTAGACGTACAAATTTCACCTGACGTTCTTTGGCTTGATCAAGTACCATGTTCTTTTCTGCTGAAGTCATGATCATACTGTCTCACCTCCTCATTGAAGTTTCTTGCTTATCATAACAAATTTATTTTCTTGTAACAACAACAGTTCACCTATTATGCAGTATACATTGTGTTGAATTCATTAATGCGTCTTTTCTTGCGGATTCTAGCTAGAAATATTAAGCAAAAAGAGCCTCTTCTGGTAAAAGAGAAAGAGGCTCTTTCTATTATTTTACTGGACATTTCGACTGTATCGGATCATCCCTGCACAAGCAACGACTTGAATGCCCTGTCTTTCCAGCGCATCAAGCAGTAGATTCATTCCTAGAGAGTCACTGGCCATATGGCCTGCAATGACGACATTAATATGGTATTTTTCTGCTTCTTTGCGATGTTTTTCTCCCATATGCATTCCTACAATGGTACCTACACCGGCTTGAGCCAGTCGAGCATAAGCTTCTTCTGAACCAGAAGTGCCTCCTGTCATATCAACAATGACTTTACCACAGCGCCCATCTTTTTTACCAGCAAATAGCGTAGGGCCAGAACCTCTTTTGGCCGCTTCTTTGTATTCAGGAATCTCTTTGAGTAGCTTTAGAATATCATCAACTTTCTTAGGGTTTCTTTCTTCAATTACTCTGCTTAAGAAAGTTTGAACCTGGTTGTCTGCCGGCGTATGGACGCACATCAAGGGCAGATCTAGCAAGCGGGCTGCGTCGACAGCTCGATTGTGGTTGAGAGGAGCCAGCCCTCTCCGAACTTCTCCAATACGACTGGCCATAATACCTTCTGCAATATTGATGGGTACACCGATTTGATGTAGCAAATCTTCTTGCATATGCATTACTTTATGGAGCGCAGATAAGGCTTTGCCTTCAGGATGATGAGCCATGATTAAATCAATAGCCTCGCCTTTTTCTCGAAGTCTATCGGCCAATAATACTTCGCCGACTTCAATATCAATGCCTACTAGAATGCGCTTTATTTCCCGAGTTTCTTCACCATAAAGAATGGCCGTATCACTATAGGGGTTGAATAAAGTATCTTCCTGAAAACCTTCAGAATCATCGCCTTTGGCTTTTTCCTTTTCTTTTTGCCGCTCTTTTAGAAGTTCTTCTACTTGTTTTTTGCCTCGTGGGTCTGCTTCTATTCCTAGAGCGACCATGCGTCGATAGACATCTTTTAATTTCACCGTTGCTTCCTCCTATCGTGGTGAGTAGAGCTAGCCTTTCGGTTTCTTTAGAATCTTTTTGACTTCTTTGAGTCGATGGCAATTAAGAACATCTTTCTTTTCTAGTCCTGCTTTTCTGGCATTATTGATGCCATAGCTTATGTCAGCAAGGCGGTTTCGATCATGGGCATCTGTATTGATAGCAATCATAATCCCTCGGTCTTTGGCCATCCTGGCATGCGTAGCCGATAGGTCGAGTCTTTCAGGCGATGCATTGATCTCGAGGATGGTCCCTGTCTTTGCTGCGAGATCCAACAACCAGTCAAGATCAACGTCATAGGGATCTCTTGACCCTAGCAACCTTCCCGTCGGATGGGCCAGAATATCGACATGGGGATTTTTAAGCGCTTTTTCAATACGATTGTGGATCTTATGCCGATCTTGTCTTAGGTTGGTGTGGACAGAAGCAATGACCAGATCCATCTTTTCTAGAAATTCATCAGGATAATCAAGGCGACCGTCTGTTAAGATATCCATTTCTACGCCCGCTAAAACTGTGAAGTCTTTTTGCCCTTTGTTCAAATTCTGAATTGCTTTTCTTTGCTCAAGAAGCTTCTCTTCTGTTAAACCACGAGCAATATGAAGCGATTGAGAGTGATCTGTGATGGCCATGTACTCATAACCGCGGTCACGCCCTGCCGCCACCATCTCTTCTAAGGTGGATACTCCATCACTCCACTTGGTATGGATGTGCAGGTCCCCTCGAATGTCGCGCTCTTCTATTAGCTTGGGCAAAGCACCTCGTACTGCTTGCCCTACTTCTTCTCCCTTTTCTCTTAATTCCGGTGGTATCCAAGGAAGATGAAAGTTTTGGTAATAGATTTCTTCTGCTTCTTGTGAAGAGAGAAATTGCTGCCACTTGTTTTCATGATTTTCAAAGGCTGTGGCCGTTCCATTCTTGCGCGCTTGTAAGGCTTGCCAGTGCGCTTTTGAGCCTGTTGTCTCAATCCAGCGAGGAATAAATTCTTCTTCAGAAACAATTTCAATCTGCACGGGCAGTCCAAAAGGAAGGCGGAATCGAAGATGTCTTGTACCTTCTTCTATCACTTTGTTAACAGAAGGATGCTTTTTCAGCAAGTCAACCAAGAGCTCTTCCTCTTCAGAAGTGCAAAGTATGGAAACTTCTTGTACCATCTCTTCACTGCGTCGAAGGTCACCTGTAATTTCTACGCGGTTGACTTCAGAGAGATTTTGTAAGAAGTTAACAAAGCTATTTGCAGCAGGCTTCGCAATACCGATGGGAAATTTTCCGCTTCGTCGACGAATCATTTCAATGCCTCGTAAAATGGCCATCTCTGTCTTCGGACCCTGACCTGGAAGTTGTCGAACCTTCCGAGCTCTTGCTAGCTCTTCTAGTTCTTCTATGGTAGTAATGCCTTCTTTGTAAAAAGATCGAACACTAGCAATACCGACTCCCGGTAAGTTCAGAATTTCTAGCAAACCAGGCGGCACTTCATGACGTAGTTTATCAAGCAAGTGACTTTCCTGGTAATGGACAAGGGCTTCAATTTCTGCACAAAGCCCCTTACCAATGCCTTTGATCTTAGAGAGTTGATTGCGAGCGACGAGCTTTGTCACGGGGCTTTCGATGGCTTCTATTATCAGTGCACCCTGGCGAAAGGCTCTTACTTTAAAGGGGTTTTCTCCCTTAATGTCCATCAGATCCGCAATTTCAGAAAGAGCCCAGGCGATTTCCTGGTTATGCATTCCCGACTCCTCCTTCAGGCTATTTTGCCCATAGAGCAAGGAAAAAAGCGCCTCTATAACATTATGGCGCTTTTTTCTAAGGGTTCGTTGTTTTTGATGAGTGGGAATCTTCCAGTAGCTTGATTAGGTCATCGTAGTCTTCTTGCAATTTCATCAAATCGTGAGCCAAGTGAAAAGAGGCCAGAACTGCGATTTTGGCAACGGAAAGGTGCGGTGCTTTGCGACTAATCTGCTCCATCCGCTCATTGACAATAGAAGCCACTTCCTCCATATGTTCTGGTGTTACGGCTCCTTTGATTGTGTAGGGTTCTCCGAATATTCGAACTGTGGTTTTGTACATTTCTTCTTCACGCACACCTTGCCCTCCTTTTCGCTTCTTAGCCTATCCTGCTGCATTGCTTTATGGGATTATGCGTTCTGGTCTATAATTGACTTTTTCTTTGGATCTTTCGATTGGTTATTTTATCCTTTCGATGCACTGATGAAAAAACCCTGCTATTTTTCGGTAAGGAGTTAAAAAAACCCCCCGCTCGTCGTTAGCGCGATCGGGGGGGTTGCTTTAACGAAATTGAGCGCCTAGTTCTTCTGTTAAAGCCACTTTGATAGCATCGTGTGTTTTGTTCACTTCTTCATCCGTTAAGGTGCGATCGGCTCTTTGATAACGCAAAGAATAGGCTAAGCTACGATAACCTTCAGGAATCTGATTTCCCTGATAGACATCAAAAAGCTGCCATCTCTCTAGGAGCTTACTGCCTCGTTTGGCAATGATAGCTTCAACCTTGCTCGCAGGTACTGATAAGGGAAGTATCATGGCCATATCGCGATCGGTAGAGGGATAACGAGGCAAGGGCTTGTAGTAGCCTTTCGTCTGGGCTAGTTCTGTTAAAGCCGCTACGTCGAGCTCCATGACTACCGCTCTTTCAGGAAGATCGTAGACCTCAATAACATCAGGATGGACTTCTCCTAAGACACCAATCTCTAGGACTGTATCTTTTTCCTCTTTGTAAAGTCGAGCACTTCGCCCAGGATGGAGATAAGAGCATTTTTGCAGCGCTTCCCACTGAATGCCTTCGATTTTTAAGCTTTCCATGAGCTTTTCTATAATGCCTTTGAGGTAGTAAAAATCATAATTTTGCCTGGAACCACTCCAGTGAATGGGCTCTTTCCCCATTACCAGCGCTGAAAGTTTCCAGTTCTCAATGGGAAGTTCTTGGAGAGGCAACTGGCGAGGATGAAAGGTGCCACCAAGCTCGAAAATAGCTAGATCGCTTGTTCTTCGACTGGCGTTGCGAGATGCTACGTCAAGCAAGCCCGCTACTATCGTAGGTCGCAATATCCCTTGCTCTTCACTTAAAGGATTTTGTACAGGAATGACGGGATAGGATTCTCTATTCTCGGCCATTTTCAATTTTTGAAGATGGCGAGGGTTGATAAAAGAGAAAGTGACGACTTCTCGGAAGCCACTCCCGACCAGGGTTTGTATCATTTTCTCTTTTACTGTCTGGGGCCAGGTTCGTTGTCCCGTTGTTGTTACACCACTTGGAAGAGTCGTAGCAATATTGTCATAGCCATAGAGACGAGCCACTTCTTCTGCCAGGTCATGTTCATCTTTCATATCTTGGCGATATGTGGGGATTTGCACCTGTCCTTCCAGCCCTTCTTGACTCTCTTTCCATTGAACAACAAAGCCTAAGTTGTTAAAGTAGCGAGACATTTCTGTGCCGGCAATGTCTGTGCCTAAGAGGCTGTTGATTCTCTCCGTCTGAAAGAAGATGCTACGTTCTTGGACTGGCTTCAGATATACATCAATGGTACCAGGCACTACATCGGCAACTTGGAGTTCTTCAATGAGCTGAGCGGCTCTATCGATGGCTAGTGTAACGGTATCGATGTTAACACCTTTTTCGAATCGCTGCGATGCTTCAGAACGGAGTCCCACTTGTCTTGCTGTACGACGAATGGAAGCTGGATGAAAGTGAGCCGCCTCTAGCAAGATGCTTTTTGTCGATGCTGTAACTTCCGTTTCCAAGCCACCCATTACACCAGCCAAAGCAATTGCTTTTTCCCGATCAGCAATGACAAGATTCTCGGCGTTGAGTTCTCTTTCTTGTCCATCGAGGGTGATCAGCTTTTCTCCGGCCTGCGCTCGCCGAACGATGATATGACCTTCTTGAATGGTGTCATAATCAAAAGCGTGCAAAGGATGACCGAGCTCTAACATAACATAGTTGGTAATATCTACAATATTGCTAATTGGCCTCATTCCAGCACTTTGTAGACGTTGTTGCATCCAAGCGGGTGATGGGCCAAGGCGCAAATTCGTAAAAAGACGGGCTGCATAACGGCCACAAAGCTCGGGATCTTCTATGGTTACAGAAGCTTGTCCTTCAATCGTACCTGTTCCTTTTTCTTCTACTGCAATCGTCGGGAACTGTAAAGGCTTCTCTGTAATGGCAGAGACTTCGCGAGCCACGTTGAGCACAGCAAGACAATCGGCCCGGTTGGGTGTTAGCTCTAGCTCTAGAACAGGAGAATCGAGACCAAGGGTCTGTGCAATCGGTTGACCTACTACGGCATCATCGGAAAGAATGAGAATGCCTTCTCGATCTTCTGGGGCAATGGTTTTTTCATTTAAGCCCAGCTCTTCGGCTGAACAGAGCATACCTGATGATTCAATGCCTCGTAGCTTGGTCTTTTTAATCTTGAGGCCATTGGGCAATTTAGCGCCTGGTATGGCGACAGGCACCTTCTGCCCTGCTTTTACGTTGTCTGCGCCTGTAACAATGGTGTAGACTTCTGAGGCTGTGTCGACCTTGCATATGAAAAGACGGGCGGCGTCGGGATGCTTTTCTACTTCTTGTAAATAGCCTACGACGACTTTTTCCAAGCCCTGATCACGGTAGATGACGTTTTCTACAGCAATGCCGGCTCTCGTAAGTTTATCGGCTAGTTGCTCCGATTTGAGACCCGATTGAACATAACTGTTAAGCCATTCTGTGGATACATGCATTCTATTTCACCCTTGTTCTTATTCGCCTTCTTGTAGCGATGTTATTGTTACCATTTCTATTTAGAAGCGACTTAAAAAGCGCATGTCATTGTCGTAAAGCAAGCGCATATCATCAATGCTGTACTTAAGCATGGCGACGCGTTCTACGCCCATGCCAAAAGCAAAGCCTCTTACTTCGTCTGGGTTATAGCCACCATATTCTAAGACCTTCTTGTGCACCATACCGGCACCTAAGATTTCTAACCAGCCTGAGCCTTTGCAGACACGGCAGCCTTTGCCATCGCAGATCACGCAAGAGATGTCCACTTCGGCGCTTGGTTCTGTGAAGGGGAAGAAGGAAGGTCGCAGGCGGATTTCTCGGTTGGGGCCGAACATTTGGCGTACGAAGGTAAGCAAAGTGCCTCGCAAGTCACCAAAGGTAACGTTTTTGTCTACGAGTAATCCTTCTACCTGATGGAACATGGGAGAATGAGTGGCATCATCGTCACGGCGAAAAACGCGGCCGGGGCAGATGACTTTGACGGGGGCGATGGGTTTTTGTTTTTCCATGGCTCTGATTTGAACGGGCGACGTATGGGTTCGCAAGAGAATGTCTGGCGTAATGTAGAAAGAGTCTTGCATGTCTCTTGCGGGGTGATCTTTGGGAATGTTAAGAGCTTCAAAGTTGTAGTAGTCGAGTTCCACTTCCGGCCCTTCAGCAATGGAATAGCCCATGCCCAAGAAGATTTCTTTGATTTCGTCAATGACGAGCGTTAAAGGGTGCTTGCTACCTAAGTTGTGTACTTTTCCAGGCAAAGTAACATCAATGGATTCAGCTGCAAGTTGCGCTTCTTTTTCCCTTCCTTTGAGCTGTCTTCCTTTTTCTTCAAGCATGAATTCAAGGGCTGCCCTGACGTCATTGGCCAAAGCGCCTATGATAGGTCTTTCTTCTGCTGAGAGCTTGCCCATACCACGAAGTACTTGCGTGAGTTGACCTTTTTTTCCTAAGTAGCGAACACGCCAGTCTTGGAGTTCTCCTGAGTTATTTACTTCATCTAATGTTCGGGATGCTTCTGCCCGAATCAGTTCTAGTTCTGCGCGCATCTTGTCCTCCTTATCGATAAACAAAAAAACCCCCATCCCCTTATGGGGACGGAAGTTATTGTTCCGCGGTACCACCCCGTTAGGCTCTGCTCATTCTACAGAACCCTCTCGGCCGACCCATGAAATGGGTCGCTTCCCGGTAACGGTGGGAATGCCGTCATAGCCTACACACCGAGAAAAACCATCGCTCTTTCGCTAAGAGATGGCTTTCTTTCTCGGTTTCAACTTGCTGCTCCGGGGTGAACTTCCTCTCTCACTCTTCAACGAGGCTTCCAGTCTGCGGCGCTCGTCTCCCTAGGAAGAGTTATAGAGAGTACTTTTCCCGTTCTTCGCATTTCTCTTTCATTTACTGTCCGATTCCTATTGAGTGTCCTTACTGCACGAGCAATCTTCTGTACAGCATATAGGCTGTAATGGAACCCGTCTTCTCGAAAATACGCCAGAAAAAGCAAGCGGAAATCATTTACACACCACAACCTCTCCGCGTTCCAGGGTTCACCAGCTAGTATCGATTATATCACAGCCTGTTGGGTGAATCAACTGAAGGGAGGCGCCCTTTGGCCACATCAAAAAGTAAGACGGCTGCTGCAATGGCAGCATTTAAGGACTCTACAGGTGGAGCCAGGGGTATGGTAGCAATGTGGTCGGCTTTTGCACGAAAATAAGCGCTTGGCCCGTGACCTTCACTGCCAATAACAAGGGCTAGGCTTTTGCTTTCTTGTAAAGGCAAGTTGTAATAAGCTTGCTCTCCACCACTATCGGCAACGACAAGAGTACATTCTTTTTCTGCTAGAATTTGCTCTATCGCTTCTTCCGTTGGTGCTATGATGACGGGAAGACGAAAGATGGAGCCCATGGAAGCGCGAATTACCTTGGGGTTAAACGGATCGGCTGTCCCGGCTGTCATGATAACAGCATCCACAGCGGCTGCTTCTGCAGAACGAAGTATGGTGCCCACATTGCCTGGATCTTGCAATCCATCGAGAATTAGGAGAAAGGGCTTCCTCGTATTCTGAAGCTTCTTGCTCTGTGCAACTTCTTCCCAACGCGATGGTTCTGGCAAAGGCGCTACCGCGATGATTCCCTGGCTATGCTCTGTTTCACTGATAGACTGCAAGGTTTTATCGTTGACGAGTAAGCCCTCACTGCCCTGGCTTTGTAAGGCTGCTACAAGTTCTTGGCCTGCTTTTTGCTGCCCTATGCGTTCTGTATAAAGAAAGTAATCAATTTGAATTTTAGAAGCGACAGCTTCTTCAATGAGCCTTCTTCCTTCTATTAAATAGCGCTTTGCCGTAGTGCGTCCTTTTTTGCGAGAGAGGGTGCGCGCTTCTTTCACTCGTTTGTTTTGATCTGAAGCAAAGGTTTGCAAGTTTGCGCCTCCTACATTGAAATTATGAAAAAAAGCAAGGCACGATCTCTTCGATCAAGCCTTGCTTTTTCATTACTTGGAATTAAGTTGTGTTTTGGCCAAGTCTGCAAATTTGTTGAATGCAGGTAGATCGTTGACAGCCAGTTCTGCGAGCATTTTGCGATTTACGGTAACGCCTGCTTGCTTCAGTCCGTTCATGAAGGTGCTGTAGGACAGACCGTTCATGCGAGCTGCTGCATTGATCCGGGTGATCCAAAGTTTGCGGAAATCGCTTTTTCTCTTTTTGCGGTGTGCATAGGAGAAAGCCATGGCGCGCATAACCGATTGCTTAGCTGTACGAACCAGCTTAGAGTGGGCGTTGCGATAGCCACGGGCCAGCTTTAATACTTTTTTATGTCTTTTGCGGGACATTACTCCCGTTTTTACTCGAGCCATTGTGAAGACCTCCAGTAGCCTAAGGCTTTGTATTTATTTTTATGAATTAGCTGTAAGGAAGTAGCTTAGCTAGCTTCGGTGCTTCGCTCTTGCTTACGACAGATGTACCGCGGAGATTGCGCTTCCGCTTGGCTGATTTTTTCTCAAGAATGTGACGGGCAAAAGCATTTTTTGCCTTAAACTTTCCGGTGGCCGTCTTTTTAAAACGCTTCGCAGCTCCCCGGTGGGTTTTCATTTTAGGCATGTGGTTCCACTCCTTGTAGCGATATTAAAGAGCATGGTCATTGAAGCGTTCTATACTTCAATCGCCAACCTTGGGGCTTGTGCATGCTTATTCTGGGGTTTCTACATTCGCCGCTTTAGGACCTCGGCTTTCCCGCTTTTTCTCAGTCTCCCGTTGTGCATCCGTCTTTGGTGCCAGAATCATGATCATATTCCGTCCTTCAACCTTGGCATCTCGTTCAACGTTTGCATAGGGCTTGCAGACTTCTGCCAGGCGGACACAAAGTTGTCGACCTAGTTCGGGATGAGTGATCTCACGTCCACGAAACATGATGGTTACTTTTACTTTGTCACCATCTTCAAGAAAACGTATGGCGTTGCGAGCTTTTACATCAAAGTCATGATCCTCAATATTCGGACGAAGTTTCACTTCTTTGATATTGACAATCTTTTGCTTCTTCCGCGCTTCTCGCTCTCGCTTGCTCTGCTCGAACTTATACTTACCATAGTCCATTATTCTGCAGACAGGTGGCTTCGCCGTAGGCGCTACTTCCACCAAATCCTGGTTCTGCTCAGCTGCAATACGCAGAGCTTCTCGAGTATTAACAATCCCTAACTGTTCACCCTCGGAGCCCACTAGTCGAACTTCACGGACGCGGATCTCCTCATTGATGCGTAAATCCTTGCTGATAAATGTTCACCCCCTGATTATTTTCCAAGACAAAACAAAAAAACGGGTATTCACCCGCTTCATCGAACGCAAAAAAGTGACCGAACAGTATGTTCCTGTCCTCATGATCGCCTTTCACGTATGAACCCAGATCAGCATTTATGAAGAAAGCTCCTGGGTGAGAAGCGGCGGGCTTCTACTTTTTTGTAGTTCCTAAGGAAATATATCACATCGCTTGGACGGTGTCAAGAAAAACTATGATATCTTTAGTTTTCTTGTTGCCATAATGTGACATTTCTTCGTTATAAGCATACTTTAAAGTAGATAAAGAATACTTGGTTGAAAGGAGAAGAGGTTCTATGGGTATTCGTGATCAATTCGTTGTGGTTCCCAATTTGAAGCCGCAAGATTTTCAAGTCGTTCCTGTAACGATTGATTGTGTTAGAACACGTGGAGTTCGCCTTGTCTTTAAGGGTGATCCACTTTGCGATTACTGTCTTGATGAAACTTTCTGCTTTATCGTCGAAGTCTACCGTCAACCTAAAAACGTTTTGGTAAGCCGCAAATTCTTCGATTGCATAAAACCACCTCTTAAAGAATTGGTAATACCGATTTGCGAGACTCGCTGTGAGAAATTTACCTATACAATCAAACTATTCAGTGCTGATTGTATCCTTCCTCACCAAAAAGAATGCTCTTGTTAGGCTCCACGCCCCGAACCTTGATGTTAGCTGAGGGGAGTTTTTTTCTTTTTAGCAAAAAAAGGTGTGGTCTTTGTGGATAGTCTTTCTAGCATAAGCCTTTGTATGATTGTACGAGATGAGGCTGAACAGCTATCTCGATGTCTTAAGAGTGCGCAAGATGTTGTCGATGAAATTATTATTGTAGATACTGGATCAGTTGATAAGACCGTAGAAATAGCCCATTCTTATGGTGCACAAGTCTATAACTTTCCTTGGACTGGTGACTTTGCCGCCGCTCGCAATGAGAGTCTTGATAAAGCCACAAAAAAGTGGATTCTCTTTCTAGATGCCGATGAAGAACTCCCTCTAGAAACAGCACAGCTTTTGCCAGCACTAGTCGCTTTATCGAAGGAAGAAGCCTGGTCTTTTCAGATTCTTAGTTTTTTAAGTGATGATAAAACTCAATCGGTTGCACACAGCTCGATCCGTTTATTCAAAAACAGTAAATCCTATCAATTTGAAGGAAAAATCCATGAGCAAATCGGTCCTAGTATCAGGAGGGAGCAACCCTACGCTACCATCGGTCAAAGTGATTTGATCATTCATCATTACGGCTATAGCCAAAAATCTCTTCAAAATAAAGGAAAAAAAGAACGCAACATAGCTCTCCTAGAAGAGTTTGTTGCTCAATCTCCTGAAAACGCAAACCTACACTTTAACCTTGCTGTAAGTTACAGCGTTAATGGTCAATGGCCCAAAGCAAAAGAACATTTTCAGAAGACCTTGTCCTTACCCAATCTATCAGCTACGCTTCTCGCCGCTCTTTGTCGAAGCTATAGTATATGCCTTTATCATCTAAGAGAATATGAAGAAGCATTACAGTTTTTGCAACAAGGCTTGTCTTTGTTTCCACATTATGGAGAGCTTTATTATCTTCGTGGTCAGATTGCTTGGGCCACCGGTGATCTAGAAGAAGCAGAAAAAAATTTTCTCCAAGCTACGCAGCTTCAACATACAACTGCTGAATTTATCTCAACAACAGGGACGACTTCTTTTTTGGCATGGGAAAATATTGCGACCATTGCTCTTTATAAGGGTAAGGGGCAGCAAGCGATTGAAGCGATAGCGAAAGCCCCACAAGAAAAGTTTTCGTAAACAATAGACACCTTCTGCTTTTAGCTAGGAGGTGTCTTTTTGACAAGCAGAATCTCTTCTGTGTGAATACCATCTTCTTTTTCCATAATGTTACAATTTCTCGTTATAAGCATACCTTAGATTAGATAAAGTATACCTAGTTGAAAGGAGAAGAGGTTCTATGGGTATTCGTGATCAAATCATTTTGGTTCCAAATTTGAAACCTCAAGAATTTCGAGTTGTTCCTGTAACAACTGATAGTGTTAAAACACGTGGGGTTCGCATTGTCTTTAAGAAAGATCCACTTTGCCATTACTGTCTTGATGAAACTTTCTGCTTTATCGCCGAAGTCTACCGTCAACCTAAAAACATTTTGGTAACCCGCAAATTCTTCGATTGCATAAAACCACCTCTTAAAGAATTGGTAATACCGTTTTGCGAGACTCGCTGTGAGAAGTTTACCTATACAGTCAAGCTATTCAGCGCTAACTGTGTCCTTCCTCACCAAAAAGAATGCTCTTGTTAGGGTGGCACGTGGACGCTTCGTTTGCCACGTTACAGGAAATCTTTCGTAAAAAAATAGATACCTTCTGCTTTAGGCTGAAGGTTTCTATCATTTTATTACATTGTCTATAAGATGGATTCTTCATGCTAGATCTAAAACGCATACCGGTGAATTGGCCATAATTTTCGCTTTGGCAACCAAAGTGCCTTCTTCTGGCTCTGGTACAGAAAATTTAGTAAGGCAATACAAATCGTAAATCTGGCGTGTAAAAATTTTGTTTTTGCCATCACGAAAAACAGAAAAAAGAATGGCCAGATCAAAAGTAACAGTTATTTTTACATTTTCACGAAACTCTTGTCCTGTCCCTGTAATATCAATTTTTTCTTTCACGTTAATTGGAAAGGCGTCGACAACTTGGGCCAGCTCTGGTACACCACGTATCTTAAAGGTATGTTTTACTACCTTTTGTTCTATCGCCTTAAAGTCTACGGCTGATACAAGAATAGGTACAGGAGGTCCGAGAGTTTCTTTTTTATCATCAACTATTTCATAGCCTTCTATCTCTACGGGAAACAACTTCCTTAACTCTACACAACAAAGTATATCGAGCTCACCAGGTACAGGCTTATGGGGTTTTAAAAAAACTTGTTTTTCTACTAGTTCATTGGGTCCTACTGTGACTGACACGGTTAGATCAGCCGAACTATCGTTCATTGAGCACCGCCTCGCTTTTTACTATTGTTGATAGTCCATTATATGTCTATTGGTTCTAATCAGTTCCTCTGATCTATTCCGGAAAATCTCAAGAGTTCTTTTACTTTGTTAAGATCAAGAAGAATGTCTTCTGAGTGAATTTGGAAGGTGTCGTGATATTCTGGAGGCCTCTTGCCTTCACCGATCATATAGTAATACTCTAACTGCAGTTGATTGGATAAAGTCCAGTAAATACCTTGCACATAATTGGGTCCAAAAAACTCTAACACCTTCGTTCCTGCTCTAGCAAAGACAAGATTAACCAGCCCCGCGCCATGAGGTGCTATGACAACATCTACTTGGGAAAACAAGCGAGCTTGATCGGCTACTGACAAGTGCTCTAGATAAAGGGGTCGAATGCCTAAGGGTAGCAAAAGCTCGATCAGTTCTTTTTCATTGATCACTTTTCTCCACGGTGCTCTGGCTCGAGAAATATAAACTCCTCGTAAATGACTCTTTCCCATAACCACTTCTTCAGGCCTTAGGTAAAGAGATCTTACAAATTGGCAAGCCCACTTCGGCATAAATCCCCATAAACCAGGGAGAGAAGGTACAATCAGTTGTTTCGCTTCTATATGAACTTGATCGGTTCCGTAGATAATCTGTTCTTTGCCAATACCTGCTCTTTGTAGTGCCTCTTCTTGATAGGAATACCTGAGATCTACATAATATTTGTCTGCTTTCAGCTTCCCTTGTTGGAGTAAGTAGAGTCGAGGCAGAGCGTCAAAAGTCCAGTGATAGTAATTGTCCGAGTACGAAGTGGCAAGTACTGCAACAGTCTGGTCTACTTTTGCCATTGGTGGCAGTTGAGGTATAGCTAAGGCTTGATGACAAGAAGGTTCATATAGTTGAGATTCTGCTGATACATCGTAAAGGACGATGTTGTCTGGTGTAAGGACTGTTCCATTTATCCCCCACAGGCGTCCCTGCGGGATGGTTGCTACAAAGCAGTCAGGGCTATAGTGGAGGTGCTTTTTTAATAAAGACCAATTTAAGGGACTCTCCGTTACAATCGTCTCGCCTTTAAGCAAAACATCATCTAATCGGAATTTCCAATGTAAGGACTTTTCAAGGCTGCGAGGTGGACATCGTGGAATTTCTTCTCCCCTTTCTACCCTTTGATAACTAGCTCCCTTTGTACGAGCCTCTTCAGTTTCCATCCACTTTTCGGTCGTCATATATTCCCATGGTGGTCCAACAAAGTTCTGGTTAGATATCATTATTAGATACCACCTATCATTAATAGAGACTGTACTTTGTTCACATCCACCTGAAAGTCTAATAAATACTGTCCTGTCGAAAAGGGATCTCCCATTTCTGCTGGAACTTCTCCTTCTCCAAAGATGTAGTAATAGTCAAGGCCAACTTGATTAGCAAGCCCCCAGAAAACAGGATTAATATAATGAGGACTCATCAGTTCAAAAACTTTCGTTCCTGGCTGACAGAAAACCAGGTTGGTTAATCCTGCACCATGGCTAGCTACTATCGCTTCAGCTGATGCAAAAAGTTTAGCTTGCTCCAAGACTGTTAATTCTTCCAAGTATACTACTTCAAAGTTTAAGAAGCGCAAATGCTGAACAAGCTCGCTTTCATTTAGAAGCCGGCGAGAAGAACCCTTAGCCCGTGAAATGTATAATCTCCGTTGAGCAGAATCTTGCTGTGACTGCCTAGATGGAAGAAAATGCTCCCTTAAAAATTGACAAGTCCATAATGGCATGTTATCAATGTGACCTGCATGGGACGGTACCAGCAGTAGATCAGCTTGAACATAAAAATCATCATTCGGAGAAATAATTTTCTCTTTAGGAATCCCTACTATCTGTAAAGTCTGTTCCTGATATTTAAATTCATTGACGTTATGATTGACGATATAATAATCTGGCTCCCAGCCTACATGGCGGAGTAAGGCGAGACGAGGAAGAATATCGAACATCCAGTGATAGTAATTCCACCAACCTGCTTGGGAAAGTACAGCGACAGTACCCGAGATAGTTTTAAGCTCTGGTAAGATCTGTTGACTGAACAAGGCGTGATCTTCTAAGGTTGTTCTGAAGACTTTGCTAACGTCGCCAAGCAGATGATTATCCGGCGTAATCACCGTACCGTTGGCACCCCAGACCCTGCCTTTCGGTATTTTAGCAACGAAGGTAGCAGGGCTCTCAATGGAGAGCAGATTCAAATATTCAGGATGAATGGAACCCTCTATGGTTTTCGGTTTGGAACGCTTTATACGGTGTGGTGGTTCGATTTGAACATATTTTGCTCCACTACGGCGTTCTTGTTGTTCTACCCAGGCTGATGTAAGTACATAATCTCTCGGTACAGATAAATCCATCTCTTCTTGCAGTATGGACGAATCCTTCTCCTCTATTTGTACCCACCGTTGCAATTGGCTCTCCCATTGACAATAGGCTGGCATCACCTCAATTACATGGAGATAGTCCTGAGCCAATGATTGTGCTTCATTGTACATTTTGAGTTGAGAATAGGCTTCGCAGAGAGTAATGACTGCTTCAAAACAAAAGGGCCTATGCTGTAAGAGTCGTTCTAGGTGAACTCTCGCTAAGTCTATGTCTCCTTGTCGAAACAGAATCTGGGCCAGTTCATAGCGAGCTTGACCATTGTCACTACGATGACCTAAGCTCCTCTCAAAAGCCTCCATGGCTGATTCTGTTTCTTCCATAGCTAGATGGGCTTTGCCTTTGAGCTCGCAGAGTTCACTTAAGTAAAGATTGGTCAATGCACGATGGCGCTGTAACTCGGAGCTTTTGGAAAAACTTATCAACTCTCGTTCTACTCGAAAGTCATCGTATTGGCGACAAATATTTAACCCTTCAAAGCCTTGTAGATCAGTCATAAGGCAACGATGATAGATGGCCGTAAAGTTTTGTAGTCCTATGGAAAAACTCCCCGTTGCCATAAGTAGTTTAAAAAGATTGAATAAAGGGAGGAAATATTTAGGTTCCCTATCACTTGCTTTTTTCCAGCAATCTAATATACGTTGTATGCTTTCAAGAGCCTTTTCCTCTTGAGCAGACTTTACATTTTCAACTTCTGTTCCATCGTCCACTAATAAATTGTTTGCTAATAAGGCATAGCAACCGTGAACATTAAGCCACCAGCTCTCTTGCTCCTCTTCAACAGCCACGCCCCGCTCTTTCAGCAATTCTTGTAACATACTTAACAAAGCGCCATGAGAAGCGTTGAAACATTGTATAATTTGTCCTCGCAGCAATGCTTCTCTATCTTTCTCTCGCCCTGTCCTTATACTTCCAGAAAGCCTATTCTCTTGCTTTAAAATGCTAATAATTTTTCGAAAATGCTGACTGTAGCTGCTCTGACCCATTACTTTTTGTCGACCCTGTTCTGCAATCGCCTGGCGTTCTTTGTCATGGGTTAGGTATTTTGCTATCAATTGCTCAAAGTTATCATCTCGGTAGGGTACGTAATCAACAAAAGGCTCATAATGGTCACTGACTTCGCTATTTTCCTCTTCAAGCATCAGCATGGCCCCGGCGGCAGGAGCTTCATAGGCACGAAGGTTCATCTCAGAACGGATAGAACGGTTAAAAACAATCTTGGAACGATTGAGAATCTCGTTATAGTCCTCACCATAATGTCCCGACACTATTTTTAATTGGATGCCTTGTTTGCGCAGGTTACAAAGTCTTTTTAGCCAGAAAGAACGTTCGAACTGCACTTCATGATTGATATTCCCAACCATAGAAATGTCTATATCTCTTGGAAAAGTACCTGTTAGAAAATGCTCTTTTGGATTAAAGCTATAAAGTGGTGCATATGAGACATGGTTAAAGCCTCTTTCTCGAAATAAATCTGTACCTTTTCGATCCATAAATACATGGTCGTAGCAGGCAAGATGCGCTGCTAAAGAAGAAAAGCCTAAGTTCCAATCACTTACCAAAGCGATAAGTGGTACCGTTGCTTCGTAGAGCCCTAGGGGGTTGGCATAAAACTCGGGACTCCAAACAAAAATCAGATCTGGCTTCCACCCTCCAGGATATCTACGTTCTAATTCCGCCATTGTAAAGCAATGATTACGTAAGGTGATCTGAGAATCTTCTTCCCAGCTTGCTGTTACAAATCTTTCTTCATGATAAAAGTCACCGAAAAAAGCCCTAGCCAAGGAATTCGTAAAGTGAAGACAGAGACATCGTTGAGTGAACACTCCCTCATTCAAAGCAGTCACTCCCAACAACCCATCCTTGTGATGGGTTTTTTATTTTCCTTTACGATATGCATCTTCAGTTAACATATGCTCTTTATTCTTCGCTGTTGCTTTGATGGGCTCGCTAGATAGAGCAGTCTTTTATTCTTCACCAATAACCTGTTTTTTCAATATCCTAAATTGATGTTTGAAAAATTTAGCAATTTTTCAAACACTGCTTTTCTTTTTTTGTGTTTTTTGCTCCATTTTTTTATGAGAGGTGAATCTAGTGAATGTTTCTGTGATTGGCACAGGCTATGTTGGACTTGTAACAGGTGCTTCTTTTGCCTTTCTAGGCCATCGCGTTTGTTGCTATGATGTCGATCTAGCCAAAATCGAAGCTTTACAAAAAAGTATAATCCCCTTCTATGAACCTTATCTTGAAATTCTAGTTGATGAACAGGTTAAGAAAAAACAACTCTTTTTTAGTTGCTCTTTAGATGAATTCTTTGCTCAAAGTGATATTGTCTTCATAGCAGTAGGTACGCCAACGGATCCACAAAGTGGCGCTGTCGATATGACTTACCTGAAAAAGGCGGCTTTAGAGATAGGGAAGAATATGCAGCCCCATCGTTATTATGTTGTTGTTAACAAAAGCACTGTACCTGTGGGGACTCATCAACTGGTTGAAGAACTGATTAAGGAAAGTCTTCAAGTAAGTGGTACAAAAGATGTTGCTTTTGCTGTTGCTAGCAACCCCGAGTTTCTTCGCGAAGGCAATGCCATCGAAGATGTCTTCTATCCTGATCGCATTGTTGTAGGCACTTATTGTCCTAAAGCTTTGGCTCTTTTAGAAGAGCTCTATCGCCCTCTGATTGAGCAAAGTTTTACATTGCCATCTTTCTGTCCTCAAAGGCCACAGAACTTAGGAAGAGTGCCCTTTGTAAAAGTTCATCCCTTGAGTTCTGAGTTGATCAAGTATGCTTCTAATGCTTTTCTTGCTACAAAGATTACCTTTATCAATGAGATAGCCAATCTATGTGATCTTTTTGGTGCTAACATTGATGAGGTATCTCTTGGAATGGGTCTTGATCAAAGAATAGGACCTTCTTTTTTGAAAGCCGGTCTTGGCTGGGGTGGTAGTTGCTTTGGAAAAGACTTGAAGGGCTTAATTCATGATGGAAAGAAAATGGGCTATGCGGCCGAACTACTGCAAAAGTCATTGCAGAATAATTACTCTCAACGCAGTCGAGCAATCTATAAACTACAACAAGCTTTGAAAACTTTGCGAGGTCGTAGGATAGGCTTGCTCGGTCTTGCTTTCAAAGCGCAAACGGACGATTTGCGAGATGCGCCTGCTCTTGATCTTATAGAAAAATTAATGGAAAGTGACTGTACTGTGAAAGTTTTTGATCCTGTGGCGATGGAAAATCTTAAGCGACTGCGTCCTCAATGGCCTCTTGTCTACGCCATAGATGAGTATGATCTGGCAGAAGGCTGTGATGGTCTCATTCTCGTTACAGAATGGAAACGCTTTCACGGTGTTGATTGGCAAAAGATTCACAGCCTTATGAAAAATCCCCTCTTAATCGATGGAAGAAACTTCTTGGACCGTCAACGATTGGAGGCGTTTGGTTTTGTGTATAGCGGAATCGGTCGATAAAAAGCAAGCACCTCGTTCTCTTGTCTCAGGTGGTGCTGGCTTTGTCGGCAGTCATCTTGTTGATAAACTACTCGAACAAGGCCATACGGTAACAGCGATTGATAACCTTTCTACAGGGCGAATAGAAAATCTTAAAGAAGCTAAAAAATACGGCCTAGTTTTTCACTTTGTGGAAGGCGATATATCAAAATGCTCTGAGCTACCTCTTGGACCCTTTGACTTTATCTGGCATCTTGCTTCGCCAGCAAGCCCTCCCGATTATCGTCGCTTAAGCTTAGAAACGATGGCAGTAAATAGTGAAGGAACACGAAACTTGCTCAATCTAGCTTTACAAGACAAGTCTACTTTTTTGTTGGCTAGTACTTCAGAAGTCTATGGCGACCCTCTCGTTCATCCCCAACCAGAAACGTATTGGGGCCATGTAAATCCCATCGGGGAAAGGGCTTGCTATGACGAAAGCAAACGTTTTGCAGAGGCTTTGACAATGGAGTATTCTCGTCGCTTTGGACTTGATAGTCGTATTATTCGTATCTTCAATACCTATGGGCCCCGTATGAGAGAAAAAGATGGCCGCGTCGTAAGCAACTTTATCTCGCAGGCCTTACAAGGTATACCTCTTACGATTTATGGTGATGGACAACAGAGTAGGAGTTTTCAATATATTGATGATCTCATTGAAGGAATCTGTCGTACCATGTATTCCTCTTATTGTCAGCCCATTAATTTGGGTAATCCCAAAGAGTTCACCGTTCTAGAACTGGCTCAACAAGTCTTAGCCTTGACAGGCTCACAAAGCCAGCTAACTTTTGCACCATTGCCACAAGATGATCCACGACAAAGAAAGCCTCTTATTGAAGTAGCCAAAAAAGTCTTACAATGGGAACCCATCATACCACTACAGGAAGGCTTGCGCAGAACGATTGCAGACTTTCGGAAGTACTATCAAGATTCAGGAGCAGTCTTGCAATCGTAGCTTTTCTCTCTCTTCATATGAACCTATGGATTATTGTAAAAAATAGAGCCCCTTTCAAGCAATGTAGCTGAAAGGGGCTCTATTATTTCGTGAGTCTCTTGTTTAGCACTTCACCATATCAGGGTTCTCTTTGGTTACTATTTCTCGCTTAATTCTTTCCACAAATTCTTCTAAGGCTATAGCCCCCAGGTCCCCTTCCCCGCGCTTACGCACAGCGACGGCACCGTTTTCCGCTTCTTTATCACCGACGACAAGCAAGTAAGGTACCTTCTTCACCTGACCTTCTCGAATCTTGTAGCCAATCTTCTCACTGCGACCATCGACTTCTACGCGAACGCCAGCATTAGCCAAGGCAACTTTCACTTGTTCAGCATAATCACGGTGACGGTCTGTAATCGGCAATACGCGCACTTGCTCCGGCGCCAGCCAGACAGGGAAAGCCCCGGCATAATGCTCTGTCAGAATACCAATAAAGCGCTCAATCGATCCAAAGACAACGCGATGAATCATAACCGGTCTATGCTTCTGGCCATCTTCGCCGACATAGTTAAGGTCAAACTTCTCCGGCAATTGGAAGTCAAGCTGGATGGTACCACACTGCCAGGTTCTGCCGAGACAATCGCGAAGGTGGAAATCAATCTTCGGTCCGTAAAAAGCACCGTCGCCAGGGTTGACTTTGTAAGCCATATCTCGCGCTTTTAAGGCTTCTTCTAAGGCTGTTGTGGCTACTTCCCAGCTTTCATCACTGCCCATGGATTTTTCCGGTCTTGTAGAAAGTTCAACATGGTATTCAAAGCCGAAAGCCTTGTAAAAGCGATCGACAAGGTCAATCACAGCAATAATCTCGTCTTTGATCTGAGAAGGCAGCATAAAGATATGGGCATCATCTTGGGTAAAGCAGCGTACCCGCATCAAGCCGTGGAGAGCACCGGAGAGTTCATGACGATGGACAAGGCCAAGCTCTGCTAAGCGAAGAGGCAAGTCACGGTAAGAATGAATGCCTGACTTGTAGACAAGCATCCCACCAGGGCAGTTCATCGGCTTCACCGCAAAATCTTGTTCATCAATTTGGGTAAAGTACATATTCTCATGATAGTGATCCCAATGACCGGAACGCTCCCAGAGCGCTCTGTTCAAGATAACGGGCGTTCTGATTTCTTGGTAGCCTGCTTTTTCATGTTCTTGGCGCCAGAACTTCTCCAATTCATTGCGCAATATCATGCCTTTGGGGAAAAAGAAGGGGAAACCTGGGCCTTCTTCCATCATCGTAAAGAGTTCTAACTCCTGACCAATCTTGCGATGATCACGGCGCTTGGCTTCTTCAAGACGATGAAGATGTTCGTCCAGTTCTGACTTTTTGGGGAAGGAAGTGCCATAGATGCGCTGTAGCATCTTGTTCTTCTCACTGCCTCTCCAGTAAGCGCCGGCTAAGCTCATTAATTTGAATGCTTTTAAGCGCCCTGTGGAAGGAAGATGAGGTCCTGCGCAAAGATCGCAGAAGTCGTCTTGACTGTAGATGCTAATCGCCGCATCCAATGGGAGATCTTGAATCAGCTCTACTTTATAGGATTCTCCCTTTTCTTCAAAAAAGCGAATGGCTTCGTCACGAGGGAGAACTTTGCCTTCAATGGGGTAGTCGGCTTTGACAATAGCGGCCATTTCCTTTTCAATGGCTTCGATATCTTCCGGTGTGAACTTATGCAAAGAATCAAAATCATAGTAGAAGCCTTCGGCAATGGCCGGACCAATACCCAGCTTTGTTCCAGGGAACAATCTTTGTACAGCCTGGGCCAAAAGGTGAGAAGAAGAGTGACGGTAGACTTCTCGACCTTCTGCATCATCAAAGGTAAGAATTTCGATGGCACTATCTTCGTCAACGGATGTCGATAAACTAACCACTTTGCCATTAATTTTGCCTGCGAGAGCATGTTGACCCAGTTTACGACTGATGGCATAAGCCATCTCGCCAAGAGTTGTTCCCTCTGAAAACTCTCGAACAGAACCATCTTTCAGGGTTACCTTCACCATATTCAAAGTGAGTCCTCCTCATATACAAGTAAGCCTCTCTTTCCCTGACTGGGAGCGAGAGGCCCTACATTCCATCTCAAAATTTAATTTTAAACATCCTGTAAGAGCTTGTCAATAAAAGTCCTCTAAGGGTTCTTCTATCGTGACCGATTAGAGCAACCAGAGACGAATCATATAAGAAACTAAAGCTTGAATCAGACCGACTAGAAAACCAAGAGCACCACCAAGAACAACAATGTGACGCAATTCTTTCGAAGCCACTCGTAGAACCAGTTGCTCCATTTCTTTTAAGTCGAGGCTTCGAATTCTTTCTTCCACCATCTCCTTAATCGATATGTGTTCTCGTATGGACGTGTCGAGCTGTCGAGCCATTCGGTCTAAAACAGCGGGTGCCTCTTTCTTGACCAGATCGCGAGACAGCTCTGTTAGCACTTGTCGAATGCCTAAGGGAAGAAAAGCGGGAACTCTTTCCGCAAGGCGAGCAGAGATTACTTCTGATAGAGAACGAGATAGCTTTTCTCGTGTCTCTTGCGTATTAATTCGTGCCATTAAATCGTCCTGGGAAAGCAATTGCTCCTCTACAATCTCTCCCACTTTGATAGCCATTTCCCCTTGTCGCCTTGGTATGAGACCTTGAATGGTCCAAGGCAATCCCGGCAAAACAATGGGGTGATAAGGTCGAAAAAGCATGCTTACCGCTAGCAGGTTGGTGAACCAGCCAATAACAGCCCCAATGATCGGCATGAAGTATAAGTCTATTGTTATCATAAGCCAAGAATAGCAGATTGGGGGCGTAAGAAGCAAGTTTGGCCTTGTAGGATCTACGATTTTTCATCAAAAAAATATTCTATATTTTTATTTCTAGCAATCACTGCAAAAACCCGTAAAAAAAGGCAGTATTACACTGCCTTCATATGTTCCTGGTCGATCTTATGTTGATGGGTTGACAACCCAGGCTTCCCGTTCTCTTCCCTTGAGAGCGGTCAAACATCGTTCGCAACCTGGACAATGGTGGAGTCGTTCACCGAAGACAGCTTTAATCGTATTGATAGCTTCACTTTTGTGTTCTCTTTCTTGGGCATGAATTAAGACCTGTTCTGGCGCTACGGTGATTAAAGCACTGATTAAAAGGTCATCGTAACTTACATACTGTTTTACTTCTTCCTCTTGTAATCCTTCCATCGCTTCATGGATTACTGGATTTCCCTTGTCATCAATAAGCTGAAATTGCCCTCCTGAACGTAAAAAGACATGGACGAGAGGAATGCGCGAATCCTGAATTTCCAGGAAATATTTAAGCAAGCGAACAAATTCATTATATTCCTTTTCCATCATATATTCATCGACAGCTAAGTCTAGCGCTTCACATAGCGATTTCGTATAGTCTTTTAAGCGAAAACGGATAAAACCGTCAATGTGAATTTCCTTACGAAGAATCATCACTTCTAGGAGTCGCTCTAGTATGCGTTCGTTGCGACCAACTCGATAGATAATATAATCTTTCGATGTTTCTTCTTCTTGCTGTAGAATTCGTAAAGCTTTGTCGATGATGTTCCTTCGCTCGGCGTCGGAAAAGTAATAATACTTTGTTTTCGCATACTTTTTAAGCATCTCTTTTTCCCAGTCATCAAGAATCCATTCTGTGATTTGACGAGCCATGTACTGTTGAAGAATTCGTATCATGTCTTTGGCCGTTTCACCGGCTGGTACTTTTTCAATAACAACTTGGAGCTTGTGAATTTTTTCGTCGTAAGAATGTTCGCAAGCTATTTTCCATCCTTCACCAGTCAATGCACGTATCTCTCTGAACAGCCTCTTTCCTATTACGTCCAGGTTACGGCTAGCTCCTATTGTTACGATTTTTGACAAGGAGCTCACCCCTTTCCTTGCTGTTATTATATGTGCGAAAAGATAGGAGTATACAGTTTTGACAAATCGCCTGTAAAAAGCAGATTCTAGAATAGTCATGCCACCATGGTGGGCATTTTAAACGATGACAATATAAGGGGGCCGATGAAATGTATCGTCTATTCTGGTTGTTAATCGCTGCTTTTGTATTGATTACTGCGATTACGTCATGCACACCACAGCGCCAACAGGCGGAAACACAGAATCAACAACAAGGACAGGAACAAGAGCAGGAAGAACAAGAGACACCAGAGTATCAGGATTTGAAAGCGATGATGCTCGATATCATTAATACTGATGAGTATCAAGAGAAGCTTGCTCGCACAATCCGCGACCCTGAGTTCCAGAACATGGTTCTTGCAGAAGATCCAAAGTTTGAGAAAATGCTACAAGAAATGCTTCGAGATCAAACGTTTCAAGAACATCTTGCCCTGGCCATGCGTGAAGATGCCGTCAAAGAAACAATGAAAGAATCTCTTACAGAAATTATGGAAGAACCAGAAGTGCAGGAACAAATCAAAAAAGCGACAGAAGAAGGCGATCAGAAAAAGCAAGACGAGGAAGAAGGAGAGCAAGAAGAACAGGGAGGACAAGAACAGTAAGTTTATTGTTGTTTTCTTCTTTGGAAATTTTCCCAAACCTTCTGATACTATCTTAACGTAACTGGAGTAACATAGTATAGAACAACAAGAAGTACAGGCTGACAAATCCGAGAAGGGGGTCGCCTTGTGTTATTTCTAGGACAACAGGGATTATTGCCTCTCGAGCATGTCGTTCAAGCTTTTCACACTTTTTCTACAGAATATCCCGATGCGAAAGTATCGATCTGGGTTGGAACTGATAGCCAGAAACATGGTTGCTCAACCCGTGTCGTTACTTCTCTTACAGTCTATCGTCAGAGCAAAGGCGCTCAATCATATCAATATATTCATACTCTGAATCGTCTGTTACCACTGGGCGAAAAGCTTGAGTACGAAACGCACATGTCCATTGAAGTAATCGGTCAGCTACGTCAAATTCTTAATGAAAAAGTGTTGTGTTATGAACTAGAACTCCACATCGATGGCGGCCATAGAGGAAAAAGCCGCCAGCATTTGCAACGCATCGTAGGCTGGGCTGAAAGCCTTGCTAGTGTGTACAACTACTCAATTCGTACAAAACCGCTGGCTTTCGGCGCTACTTCTGTGGCCGATCGTTACGCCAAGTAACCCCCCGTCTCTAGACTTGACAGGGGGTTACTTGAGATTGTTCAGCCTTTTGCATACCACCATCTGCTCCTGCATTACTAGCGATTAATAACCATCGTAAATGGACCGGGTCTCTCTTGTAGCTCTACTTCAATTAAAGAGAAAAGGCGACTTAGCTCGCTCGCATTATACAGAAAAGATTCTGGTTCAATAATTTCCGGCTCGTGAAACTCATCCCATTCAATTTCGGGATAGGTATAAGATATTTGCATGCGACCAATCACACGATAGTTCAGTTTGAAGTACAATACCAATGTTTCTGCTTCACCATGATGAGGGTCCCATTCTGAATCGATTTGAATCGTTACTGTGTCGCCTATTACCGCTTTAAAGAGGGTTACAGCACCCACATCAAGTGTCGCTGTCTGTTGAGACATAGCGATTCCTTTACGAGCTGCCGACTGGTGTAGCCTTTTGCGCAAAGGATTTCTTACGCGCTCTAAAAAAAACTGGTATAACTTACGACTTAAGTGCTTTGTTTCTTCTTGTGCTTTTTGTAGCCAATCGCGATTGATACAACTTAAAGGTGCCAATTCGCGCCGCAAAATAGGAACGATGAGAGAATAGCAGACTTTACAAAGTCGCACTGGATCAGCTTTTTTCTCAGCCAAACTGTTACTCTGGGCTGTAAGCACGCGAACATTCTCATGAAGCAAAAAAGGAGCATTACAGCAAGAACATCTTGCTAAACTCTGGGGATTAAAGTCGGATGCTGCAATGCCTTGTTGCCCAAGTAAAAAGCTAAGCTCCAAAATACTCATCTTCTCAAAGTATGACAGAGGGTCGAAGGTCATAGATTGTTGCACTTTAGAACCTTCTTGTTGATATAAGCTTTTTACGAGTTTTTCCGCATAATCCCGAACTTCATCGGTCTCTAAATCACGTGATACGGCCCAGCGCATAACCATCATTTTTTCATCCATGTTACTGGTTTCTTCTGCGATAAGGCGCAAATTCTCAGCCACATGGCTAGGCACTTCGAGGCCATACTTATACATCATGGAATGCTGTAAGACGGCCCAAAAATGTTGACCTACTGTCCTGACTTGTATCTCAGCGTAACGAGTCGCTGGTCCCCTTAGATCGTTATAATCATACTCTACGATCAGGTGATAACTGCGGTAGCCACTCGTTTTGGGAGAGCGAACAAAATCTTTTTCATCGATGACACGCAAGTCTGTTCTTTGATGTAATACATCAACCACTCGATCAATATCATCAAGATGCTGCACAATGATGCGCAAGCCTGCTATATCTTTAATGCGATGAATTGTCTCTTCTGTAACTTGCCAGCCATAGCGTCGAGCTTTTTCGATTAAACTGTTGCCTTTTTTGGTTCGACTTTCGATAAATAGAATCACCGGTCTCCCGAACTTCATTTCTAAAGGGCTTTTTAGTGATTCCAGCTTTACTCGTAACTCTGATTCAATTTGTTTGTAGCAAGCCAGGATCCCTTCTAGTTGTTGACTGTTAAGACTCAACTTTTTTCACCTCAACAACTTCTACTAACTACTACATGTGCAGGAGCACACTTTCTTTTATTCGACATCCCCTTTCTTACTTCCTCCCAGCTTTTCATAATACTTCAGAAAAAAAAGCATGATGCTTTATAAAGCATTCTTTTTTCTGGGAATTTTTTCTTCTCTATGTCTTTTTTAAAAAACTTTTGTAGGAAAAGGAAGAGGCCGTGATCGTAGTGAATCACAGCCTCTTTTTATCGTCGTCATTTCGAATAAGCGGGGGGATTGCCCCAGAAACGACTGAACCAACCTTTGATTCCTTTTGAGCTACCTTTGCTCTGCTCTCTCTGCATCTTTTGTCTCCATTTAATGATCATATCTGTTGAGCGATCAACAGATCGTTTGACACCATCGACAGACGTCTTCATATCTTCGAAATGACGCTCTATCGTTTCGGAGCTCTTTTCTTGTTGTTCTGATAGGTTATTCACAACCTTGTTCACTTCCACGAGAAGCTTTTTCACCTCTCCCACCGTGGACTGATTATCTACAGTAAGTTTGTTAACAAAGGCTTGGCGCATCTCTGACTCGGTCTGACTGGCTGCAATTTCTTGTACATTCACTCTCATCTCACCGATAAGAGCATCTAAATTGTCATGCCAGCCATCCAATCCGGCTCTGATGTCTTGGAAATTCTGGTTGCTATTATGGCGCAAACGGTCAACAGCCGCTTTCAATTCGCCATTTACACTTTGTTGAACATTGACGACTCGACTTTCTACTTTACTCAGATGTTGATGAACACCTTTTTTCAAACCGAGCACGTCTGCTTGAACTTCCACCATCTGCTCTATAAGTTGTTCCATGCGCTGTTCCCACTCTGGAAGCTTCTGCATGAATTCGGATAGGTCTGCCGCAGGTACTGCGACAGTTTTTTCTTCTTGGGTATGACCAGAATCTTTTCCAGAAGTCTCAAAAGGCACCGGTTCTTGCACCTTTTTGTTAGGAGACTCCTGCTCCTCTTTCTGAGGAGCCGTTTCTGGGCTATCTACCTTTTCTGGACCTTCTAGACCCAGAGCGGTTGATTGAATACCACGACGCCGTCCAAAATCTTTCAGGCTTCCAAGGGGAATAAGATACTGAAATCCTCCCGGAATCTTCTGTTGCTTTGCTGGCAATTCGCCACGATGAATGGCGTCTCGAATGGTATACCTTTGCAGGCCCATCGACTTGGCAGCTTGAGCCACAGTTAACTCCTCTGGCAAGCTGATCATCTCTATTCCCTCCTTTTTGCAGAATGTATTCTATGGAGGGTAAGGAAAATCCTTCCAGTATTTTTACTTTTTTGGAAATATTTTTCTTTTTACAAGGTTTTTTATGCTTTTGTTTCGTAGTATGCCGTTATAATTTGATCGAGCAAGCGATTTCGGTCTTGTTGATTGTTGACAAAGTCAAGGCAAGTGACGTCTACCGTAAGCAAGTGACCACCACTGTAATTTTCATACGTGGCATCATAACAACGATTGAGCCGCTCCCAGTAAGCACGTTCAACTTCTAGCTCATCAGCGCGGCCTCTTTTGTGGATACGGCAAATCGCTTCGTTCGCATCTACCTTGAGGCGCACCATAAGACGAGGCGGCATCAGATCAGCGAGCATGCTTTGAAGCAAGTTGTGATAGACGGCAAATTCTTCTTTCGTCAGATAACCATCTTCTAGATACATACGGGCAAAGATAGCGTCCGAGTAGATCGAGCGATCCATAATCGCTTGATAGAGACAAGAAGCTTCCCGATATTGTTTATAACGATTCGTTAAAAAGTTGATCTGCATAGGGAAGGCCCACCGTGCTCGATCATAAAAAAACTTATGTAGTAATTGATTTTTATCCTCAAAAACCTCGTTATAGGCTTTCAGTTTCAGATGCTCTGCAAGAATCTGCACCAGACTGCTTTTGCCCACACCTGTTACGCCATCCACAACAATTTGTACTCTGCCCTGGTTGTCCACCATTTCTGATCGTCTCCTCTGCGATTGTTTATTTCTTTATTCTATGGAAAAAAGCGATGTTCCTTCAAGGCTTGTCCCTTTGGCGAAAGAGCTTTATACTTAAGTGTGCTTAGAAAAGCTATCATAACAAAGCCCTCTACGCCCCATCCCTTTTCTCAAATGTACAGAAAGAATTCTTATAATAAGGAGTGTTTTTCTTAATGCTTTCCTTCTCACAGGCGAAAAAAGTCATGATACTATCTCTATGCAGCGTATTCTTACTTGCAGGTTGTGGCAGCAATGGCCAAAGTAACGTTGACGATGCATCACAATCGTCTGTACAGACAAGCCCTCCTGCTGTTTCTATGAAGCAGAATCAGTATCCTCAAGCACCAGATACCATCATTAACCCTGATAATCAGTATATCGTCACCATGGAAACGACCTATGGTACGATGAAGATTGAGCTACTTCCTGAAGCGGCACCGCTTGCTGTCAACTCTTTTGTATTTTTAGCACAAGAAGGTTTTTTTGACGGCATACGCTTTCATCGTGTGGTTGAAGATTTCATGATTCAGGCAGGGGATCCTGTTGGCCTTGGGTTCGGTGGACCTGGCTATACTTTTGCTGATGAATTACCGCCGGCTCTTCCCTATGGACCTGGCGTGGTAGCCATGGCCAACGCAGGACCGAATACAAACGGTAGCCAGTTCTTTATCGTTACTGGCAATGAGACATCGCCTTCTGTTCAATACTTGAATCAGCAAGCGCCTAACTACACCGTCTTCGGTCGTGTTATTGAAGGTTTCGATGTGGCTTTGCAGATCTCAAAGGCACCTGTGACGATGAGCAACGGTGGTGAGAGAAGCTTTCCTGTTGAGGAAATCGTGATGGAGCGAGTCCAGATCGAAGAAAAATAAATAAAAGAAGGGTGCAAAAGCTTTCTTGGCTAGCACCCTTCTTCGTCTTCTCGAATTACAGCATCTTCATGCAAGAGCATCTTGGCTTTATATAAGTCTGAGACAGGAACATGAATGTCTACACCACGCAACGAACCGCCTGTAATGACTTTCATGAAATGATCTTTGTAAATGCGTCGTGTTGGGATTTCTGCGTTAGCCAGTATGGCCTCTACCATGTCGGCTTCATATAGTTTTGCATTCATCAGAAAAGCCCATTCGTCATCGTCGTTAAACCACTGCATATTCAGTATCACTGCGACTCACCTCCGTGCATTTTATGTTATTATCGGTAGAGCTAGACCTCGCCTATTATTTTCAAGCTAACTCTATTATATCACAGCTCTTGCAAAGGCTTACTATAGGGATTTTTCGAGCTTTGTTTGGAGGGATCTTTATCCTAGGTAAAAAGATTGCCGTTGCTTTTTTTGTTCTCTCTACTTTTGTTTCCATCGCTTTTCTGAATATGCTCATTGCTGGCTTTGTGGCTTACATAATATCTTTTCTTTTTAACTTGAACTTATCTTTAGAAGAACTGGCAAAGGTTGGACTGATTGTTTTTGCTTTTAATTTGATTCTAACACTTTTTAAAAGACCGAAAGAGCTGATGAAGCTTTTTCATTGGTTTCGGAAAGGAAAGTAAGAAAGCAACCCCTGTAATCGGTTAAGAACCAAGTTACAGGGGTTGCTTTCTGCTTTACAACTTTCTTTTGATTTTTTTGACTGTTTCGATGTCCTTTTGTGTAACGTTGTTATCCAAAAAGTTCATGATCGTTTTTTTGTGAGTTGGTGATAGTGTGCCGGACATTTTAGAAAGCAGTTGTAGGGCTTTTGCTTTCTCGCTGTCTGTAAGACTTTTCTTCGCTTTGATTTTTTTAAGCAAAGATGCAACAAGTTCCTCATCTTTCTTAGGCAGACCTAAAGAACGTACATCAAAGTTGCTCAGCAATGTGCTGATAACGGAGCTAAGATCCATTTTTTTACCCCCATAAAAAAGTAGTTGTTGGCAGGTTCACTTTACGGGGATAGAGGCTATACAAAGATGGAAAAGTGCTTTAATAAGCACGCCATGTTGATGATCCAAGTATTGCAATGATGATGATGAGGATCGCTAATGCAACAATATCGTTACCGAAGATTCCTCCAATTCTTCCTCCTGCGCTCACTGTAAAGTCCTCCCTTCTGATATCAAATTTTTTTTACTCTAGTACCGACCAAAGAGATGAGGGAAGAATGCACCTATTACAATTAAAGCAATGACAAGACCTGCAATACTGCGAAGACCGCCACCGAAAAAGCCGTGGGCGTGACTCATTACGGATAACACTCCTTTCTTAGACTTTCTTATGGGAATACCTTCCACTGCATGCTATGCAAAAAGGTCATAAATGTGTTACGGGAACATAAACTAGGACGCAAAATGATAAGTATGTTATTATTTACATTTGTAAAATAAGCATTACAATAAGAGTATATATGTATGGTTCTCTTTGGTATTTTGTAGAAAGGGGGTTATTCTTATCAAAGGTGTTATCCTTATGTGCATTCGAGAGTTGATCAAAAAAAATCATGGTGAAAGCAAATGGGAAGAAACATTGCAAAAGTCTTCTGTACCTATGAAAGTTTTATTGCCCGTACAAGATGTGTCTGATTCTGATACGATGAAAATTATGAAGACAGCCTCTAGTGTTTTGAGGATTTCTATGAATCAGTTTATAGATGCTTTTGGGCAGCACTGGTCTACTCTATTTGCACCGAAAATGTACAGACTCTACTTTACTAGCTCGAAAAGTTCTAAAGAGTTTCTAACAAAGCTTGATTCCATTCACGTAACAATGACGCAGCGCATGTCTGGCGCCTCACCACCACGGTTTACGTATGACTGGCAAGATGATAAGACACTTATTATGTCTTACTCGTCTAAGCGTGGCCTGGTCGATCTTGCCATTGCTTGCATTCATGGTGTCGGTAAGTATTACAATGAAAAGCTTATTGTCACGAAGTTGCCTGGGGATAAGATTAAGATTGTGTTTCCATAATTATTTTGTAATTTTTTTTTGTTACCATCTGTTTGTAACGAGAGTTAGCGAATGACGAATGAAAGAGCCCGCAAGAAAGCTTTTGGCTTCTTGCGGGCTCTTGAAATATAAAGCAGGTTAATCATAAGGACAAGTAGGAAGTGGGATCTCTATATGCCATCTTGTGTCTCGCGATAGGGATTAATGTGAACAAAAACTTTTCTGATATTTTTATGCTTTTCAAGTAGTGCATTTTTTACATTTTTTGATATGCTATGACCTTCTTCTACACTTAGATCAGGGTCTACACTAACCTTAATATCGATGACGATATAGTGTCCGTGGGTTCTAGCAAATAGTTCATCAACTCTACTAACACCTGAAACTGTATGAACCGTTTCTAGAAAAGGTTCTGTTTCTTCCGGCTCAAGTACTTGCTCCATCATGATCAATCCAGATTCTTTCGCGAGAGTGTATCCTATCTTGATAACCAGCACAGAGACAAGGAGCCCTGCTAAAGGGTCAAAGTAAATTAAGATTGGATAATTATACTGTTGACCAATCACAGCACCGAGAACTCCAACAAATGCAGCGATGGAAGATAAAGCGTCTGAGCGATGATGCCAGGCTTCTGCTTGTAAGGCTGAACTGTTAATTTTTTTTGCAAGACGATGCTTATACTGAAACAATAATTCTTTTACAAGGATTGAAATAACAATGGCTACCAAGGCATACCCTTTGGGCGCTTTTGGTACCTCACCGAAAAAAACTTTTGTTGATTCTATGGCTATCTCTATTCCCACAACAATTAAAAGTACAGCCACCACAATCGTTGCAACATTTTCTGCTTTGCCATGACCATAGGGGTGGTTGGCATCGGGTGGCTTTTGAGCCGTCTTTAATCCTGCAAGAACAGCAACAGAGCCTGCTACATCAGAAGCTGAATGGGCTGCGTCGGCAATTAGAGCACGACTGCCTGATAGCCAACCGACAATCCCCTTCATGACTGCTAGAAGCCCATTAAGGACTATCCCGACCCAGGTCGCAAACTCTGCTTGCTTAAATCGCTGGTCCATCATAAAACACCTACCACCAAAATATATGTTACGGATCCACACTATTATTTCTTCTGGAATTACAAGTTCTTCGTTTCATTGAACCTATGGGTTGGATAGATTAGCTATTAAAGGTTATTGTATCATAGAAGGACTGCCTGTAGGTTAAAAGAGCTTTATGGATGCTTTATAAACTTTGTCTATCTTGGCTTTATTATGTGTGGGGTTCTTGCATGACAGATTGCTTTCCAGAAAAAAAAAGAGCCCCCTTCCTTTGTGAAGGGGGCTCTTTATGAAGAGTTAAGAACTACGTTATTCTTATTTGCTGAAATGGCGCTCGAGCAAACCTTTGAAGGCAGCACCATGACGAGCTTCGTCTTTACACATTTCATGCACTGTATCATGAACAGCATCAAGGCCGAGCTCTTTGGCCCGCTTGGCTAGATCGAGCTTGCCTTGACAAGCGCCGTATTCTGCTTCAACACGGAGTTCGAGGTTTTTCTTGGTGGAAGTGGTAACGACTTCACCAAGCAACTCAGCAAACTTTGCAGCATGTTCTGCTTCTTCAAAAGCAATGCGCTTATAAGCTTCAGCGACTTCAGGATAGCCTTCGCGGTCAGCTTGACGACTCATGGCCAAGTACATGCCTACTTCTGTACATTCGCCCATGAAGTTCATTTTTAATCCTTCTACGATTTGAGCGTCCACATCTTTGGCAACGCCAATGCGATGTTCATCAGCCCAGTTCAGCTCGCCTGATGCTTTTTCTTCAAACTTGCTAGCAGGTGCTTTACATTGAGGACAAGCTTCTGGTGGAGCGTCGCCTTCATGGCCATAACCACAGATTACACAGATAAACTTTTTCACGTTGGGAACCTCCTACATATTCTTTTTAGAAATGATAACTCTTACTCTTATACTATTCGCTCTATCTTCGCCATTTCCTGCTTCTTATTAGAAAAAAATTCTGTACCTTTAGACTTGCCAAACCTTCATAGATTCTCAAAGAAAAACGTGAGGCCAAGGACCTCACGTTTTTCTTTGGTCTATCCCGCTATCCCGATAACTTTATAGTACGCTTCTATCAGCCATTATCCTGCTGTTGCTTTCGTAAAATAGTCAAGTAATCTTTGTGTGCTTCGCTCCAAATGAATATTTTGGAAACTACATCATTGAAGTCCTCAGTAAACGGATAGGTCATATAAAGGGTATATTCATATTTGCCTTCTTTGATTGCTTCTTGAAGATCATGCGCTGCTTTCTGAAAAGCTAAAAAAGATTGGCTAATTCTTTCTAGTTGATTCTCAGACATACTCTATTTGTCGCTCCTTCCAAGATGATTCTTGATGTCTTAATGTCTTTTCTTGCTGTATTTATCACATCTCTACCTTTTCCTTAAACCCCAAAAAGTTCCTTTTGTTATATTCTTTTTTTCACTATGCTTATGTTGACTTTTGTTGTCCAAAAAAAGGGTGGTGAGTGAAAAAATACTTTTCTTTTGAAAGGATGAATTTTTTATATTTCTATGTTATAAAGAGAAGTAGCATTGAGAGAAAGACTGGTGGTCATGAATAAAAAGGTAGAATTTGTTATCGAGCTAGGACGGCTTCTCTTGCAGTCAGGTGCGGAAACATACCGTATTGAAGAAAGTATGGAGCGCTGCGGTACTGCCTTTGGTCTCAAGAAGCTTGAAGCTTATGCAACCACCTCTGTCGTCATGCTAACCTATTATGATGACAAGGATGACCAAAAGAGTCACTTTACAAGAATCCGCGAAAGAGATTTAGACCTAGAAAAAATAACTCTATTAAATGATTTATCGAGACGAGTCAGTTGCAAAAGAATTTCCCCTGAGGAGGCTTATAAGCAGCTTAAAAAGATAGAAGAAAGCTCTAGTTCTATATCTTTCGGTATAACTACCTTTATTGCAGGCATTAACGGCGCTTTGATTGCTCTGTTAAACAATAGTGGCCCCTTAGAGGCCATGATGGCTTTTATTGTTGTTGTTCTAACTTTTGTTATTATTCGAAAAATCAAAGTAGAGCAAGTGCTTTTTTTCAAAGAAATGTCTATCGGCATGATAGGTGCTACCCTTGCTGTTTTGCTCTACTACGTAATTCCTTTCAATATAGCACCTGTCATCATCGGTTTGATGCTAATTGCAATTCCTAGTATTCAAATGGTGAATGCTGTACGAGATTTATCGTCTGGTGATTTAACAAGCGGTGCTTTACGAGGTCTTGAAGCGGCTGGCTTGACAGTGGCTTTATTTAGCGGTGTCGGCATTGTCTTATCCTTGTCTAAAGTACCTTTCCAAGAGGGTTACTCTTCTTTAATGGCCGTCAATCCGGTGAAAGCTGCTATCTTAGCGATTATGATTGCACTGCTCTTTAATATCTTTTTGAAATCACCGATGAAGTCTCTTCCCTTCACAGCCCTTGCTTCCTTCTTGGGATTGGTCTCCTTTCTTTTCTTTGGTAAGATAGGCTTTAGCCTCACTGCTTCCGTCTTTTGTGGAGCTTTGGCTGTTGCTATTACTTGCGAATTTTCTGCTCGAATCTGTAAGATCCCAACGACTGCTTTTATCGTTGCCGGCTTTGTGCCTTTGTTACCGGGTTTATGGTTTTATAAATCCATGAGCTTATTGGTTGTTGGTGACCTTGCAGGCTACATTGAGCCGTTGACGCAAGGCACAGCAATCATTTTGGCCATCGGCTTCTCTGCAGCGATTGCAACGGTCTTTTTTAGAAAGTTCTTAAATAATTTGACTTTCTTTCGCAAAAGGCAATGTGATGTTCATGAAAATTCAAGTAAGTCTCTGTCTTGAAAGGAAAAAACGCTCAGATTTGAATCTGTAGCGTTTTTTCTTATGCACCTTATTCACGTTATCCACATTATCCACAGATTCTCATGTCGCTTTGTGGATTAAATTGCTTTATTTCCAAGAATAAGGTTGTTGTTTTTTGTTGTGATGTTGTTCCTTAATATACCGCTAAAGCCATATATAAAATATTGATATAGTGCTTATAGGTTAATAGAATGGTTACAGAGGATGAATTAATACTTTCAAGGGGTGGCTATTTTGAAAAGAATCACGGCATTGTTACTAGCAACATTCTTAACCTTTTCTGTAACACTTCCGGCCCATGCTTTTTGGGCAAGGTACTCTACATCTGAAGCGATCGTGAAGTATGAAAAGTACATAGAGGGCTACCAAAATGATGAAGTCGTAAAAATCAAAGAGTACCGCAACAATTATGCTTTTATGAAAGATAGCCTTGCAGATCAGCTAATTGAACGAGCCATTTGGTACATGGAACATGGCTATATGGTCTACGGTCGTCAGTTTAAAGGCTATAAAGACTACGGCATCGTAGATTGTTCCAATTTTGTTTCTCTTGTATATAGTGATTTTGGCTTTAACATCACGACGACAGCGAGAAACTACAATTCGGTAGGCAAGAAAGTTGAAGGCGCCTATGCTACCAAGCAGGGAAACCATTGGGCGATCCAAGGAACTGAAAATCTTCTTCCCGGTGATATTTTCACCTATTGGCAAAAAGATGCAAATGGGAATAAGTACATTAGCCATGTCGCTATCTACATGGGGATGATTGACGGAAAGCCGGCTGTTATCGGAACGGCCGACGCTGGAAATCCGACTGCTATCGGTATTGTGAATGATGTTCGTTACTGGTGGGGTAGTAACTTTTACACAGTTAGACGTGTTCTCCCCGAAGGCGCCTGGACAGCAGGAAAGACATTGCCGGGACATGAAGCGAAAGCCCCTGTAATTCCAAAACAATATCAATTGCCGCCACAAAAAAAGGTTGTCATGCCCGGTGAAGCGAACAAAGACATCAAAACAACCTATACTGTTAAAGCTGGCGATAGCCTTTGGAAGATAGCTACTACCCACGGACTTACTGTTCAAGCGCTCATCCAGGTCAATCATCTTACTTCAACAACCATCTATATAGGACAAACTTTAACCATCCCAACGCAAAATTCCTATACCGTTGTTGCTGGAGATAGTATGTGGAAAATTGCTCAACAGTTCGGTATTTCTTTGACGAGCCTTATTCAGGCAAACCCTACGATTAACCCGAACTACTTGTATATTGGACAAATTCTTACTTTACCAGCCTAAGGTTCGAAAAAAGTTGGCATGAAAAAGACTTCGAGAAAATATTTTTTCATATTAAAACTATAGTTTAATTGTATCTACTACAAACCGTTGACCTACTTTATAAAATAGGCCAACGGTTTTTTCTTGTTTAAGGAATATTGTTCCATTTTGCTGGCAGAGTATTTTGCTTCCATTCGTGTAACCATAGCATTAGTTCTGTTATGAGAAAGAGGTCAAAGAGTGGCTTATATTTTACTAATTGTAGGCTTTGTATTATTAATCAAAGGGGCTGATCTATTTGTTGATGGCTCCTCCAATATTGCACGAGCTCTTCGTATTTCTCCACTCGTAATCGGCTTAACAATTGTATCGTTAGGAACAAGCTCCCCTGAAGCAACCATCAGCATCATTGCTGCGTTGGAAGAAAATACTGGCGTAGCTCTCGGAAATGTTGTGGGAAGTAATATTTTGAATACTTCATTGGTTGTGGGGATTGCTGCATTTATCTATCCATTAAAAGTGCAAAGCGAAACGATAAAAAAAGAAATACCCTTTGCATTGTTGGCAACTATTGTTTTATTGATTTTGGTTAGTGATGTACCACTTCAAGGGGCGACAGAAAACCTTCTCACAAGAGGAGACGGCTTTATCATCTTACTGTTTTTTGCGATTTTCTTGTACTATGTATTTGAAGTCGCAAGGAATAATCGGGAAAGTATTAAAGAAGAAGAGGCAGAACAGAAGCCTACTTCATGGAAGAAGAATATTTTACTGACTTTGGCTGGTCTTTTTGGAATTATACTTGGCGGGGAGTTGGTCGTAAAAAATGCTACTGCAATTGCACTTTCTCTGGGAATGAGTCAAACCTTAGCCGGTCTAACCATTGTAGCGATTGGTACTTCCTTGCCCGAATTAATCACATCCGCTACTGCTGCATTAAAGAAAGAAACTGAAATCGCTTTAGGAAACATAGTGGGAAGTAACATCTTTAATATTTTCTTCGTGCTAGGAACGACTGCTTCCATTCACCCACTTGTTGTAAATAGTGAGATTATTTTTGATATTATTGTTATGGTATTACTTACAATTACTCTACTGATTTTTTCAAGAACAAGCTTTGAAGTTGGAAAGCTTGAAGGGGTTTTTCTGGTTATTTCCTATCTTTTTTATTTGACTTTTATTATCTTTAGAAATTAAAAGAAACCCGCCAAATTTCTGGCGGGTTTCTTTCTGTAACCACATACTGGAATCTAAAGCCAAAAAAAAGGAGCAGTTGCTGTGTGCAAGGTGTGGGAAGGCGAGCTGGAAGCTACTGCTCTTGATGACTTTGTTCAGCCAATTAGGAAAACGATTGATGAGAAAGAGAATTCTGATCTGTTGAAGTGTTAGCCAGCGTTACCATTACCATTACCGTTGCCGTTGCCGTTATCTGAGAACATGAACTTAGCCCAAGCAAAAATGACAACATTTTTGAAAATATTACGGCCACATTGAGGTGTGAGAGCGCAACATTCTACATAGGTGTCGATGATAATGTTATTTTGGTGTATTTGCAGCGGATCGGTACCGTTAATCTCGTCAGGAATAATGATATATGCGCTAAAAGGAAACTGGAAATCTACACAATAGACATGACCGCCATGATCGCAATACTGAATCGTCTGGTCAACATAGCCTTCAAAGCAAAGCTTACGACCTGTGAATACTGTTCCATCTGTAGCGGTTACTGCTGGAGTTGGTACAACTTTCTTGGCTGTAACGCAAACCTCGATTCTGTCAACTGTCTTCAGTTCTTTGATGTCTGGTAAACCATCTGGTAGCGTTAAATGCTCCCAAACTGTGAATTGATTTGCATAGGGTGTTACGTTATTCGGTTGTGGCACTTGGTCAACAGGTCTAACTGGGCAGAAGATAGTCTTAGAACGTGGGCACCCCTCCTTCGGTGGACAATAAGGTTTTTTTGAGAATGGATACACAAAACATTCCTCCCTGGTAAAGTATGATGCGGAGGTTTTCCGCTCACTTTAAGTTATGTCAAATTATGGAAATTGGTTCTGCCTCCTATGGCCACTTGCTGATCTTTTTTCTATTTTTTTGGTGGACTTTCGTCGGGCGGACGAAATTATGGATCGAAAAAGTTTGATATATTGTAACAGGACTTTTCGATGTAGCAGTTGCATCATTGTTTACCTTCTGCGTAGGACAGCAAAGTGGCGGTGGGCAGGGTTTTGGTGGTGGACAAGGCTTGGGCGGTGGACAAGGCTTGGGCGGTGGGCAAGGCTTGGGCGGTGGGCAGGGCTTGGGCGGTGGGCAGGGCTTGGGCGGTGGGCAGGGCTTGGGTGGTGGGCAAAAGTTTTTCAAATGAATGAACAACAGAGCATTTATGACGAAATTTCGTTTGTTTTTTGGACAGACTACAAGATCTTCTACTACAAGAAAAGATCGAATGGGATCCTCATCATTCCAGTGTTCTGGAATGACGACATAATCAAAAAACGACAGCTTCTGTTCCAATGTACTAACATTACCACAGGGACTTTCGTAAACGAGACGATAACAGATAAAGCCTTCAACAACAGCTTTTTTACCCGTTAACTTGGTTTTGTCTAATGCACTTCCTTTCGGCGTTTCGACAAATCGCATAGATACAATCTGTTTGGCTGTTACTGTTACTTCAAGGATCTTCACAATTTCTGCCTTATTAGCAGGCAATTCTACTTCTTGATTAACTTGACTTTGTTTAAAGACGCGAGGTTTTTCTGGAAAGTCTTTATCTAAAGACTTTGCTATTACACAGGTTTGGTCGGGACAGGACTGTGCCGTGTAAAACACTTTTTGTCTCCCCCTTGCTTACCATTTACTGGTACATATTATGAGGAGCCTTCTAATATTGTTATAATTTTGAAATATTTTTTATAAAAGTCAGGAGGACCTTTCAAATCCATAGTTTCTACAGAAGCTGCTGACAATGACATTCCAAGAAAACATCTTAATTTTACGAGCATAAGCTATACAGAGAGGGGCTGTTGGCTATTATGCACGGAAACAAAGGAAAGAACTGCCGAAAAATTACAGACTACGGGACCCATGATTTATTTTTAGGCAAAAATCTCGACATCGTTACAGCAGCTTTGTTGCTAACAGGTAAACTCAAGGTGGACTCTGTAAAACTTTTTCGGGGATCACCTGTTGTGTCCGTAGAGCTGCTAGGCAAGTACTTGAACAATAATAATGAAAAATCGAATAAATTGGCCGAGTTTTTGAAGAAAAATGGCGATATGACCATTGATGAAGTTTTCGAGGCCTTTCAAAAAAGAATGGAAAAGGATGATTAATCCATGACCTATCAAAAGGATAAGAAAAAAGAGAAAGACCTTGCTTTTCCCGGTCGGGCTTTGTCTGAAAGCATAGCCCTGCTGGCTTTGATTTTCTTGTTAATATTCGGTTCTAAAGATATAAAAGATTTAACAGACTCACCGGAATAAGCAATTGAAATTTTGTAGAGGTGTAGTTATAGGCTGTGGTGGAGAGAACCGTTGCCGTTGAAATAAAAAAAGTGAAGCCTTTACACTTCACACAAAAAACATGCTTATTACTTTTTTTCTTGTTGATTCTTTCTACGTAACGTCTTCATTATTTTTTTTGCTTTGTCCCAATCTTGTAACATTAGAATAGATAGTTCCGTGTATAACAGAGCAAACTCTTCTTCTGACATATCGGCAATTCTATTTTGTAGTTCATTTGTATCTAAGCTTAACAAATCTTCTATTTTTTTATGGGTCATTAACACTTTCCCTCCCTAAAATAGTTACCCCTTCTAGGTTATAATCTCTCAACCATTGTTTTTAATCTGTCTGCTATTGCCATAAGCTTTCTAGCATTCTCAGCTACTTGTTCTGCTCCTGCAGATTGTTCTTCTGTTGTGGCTGATACTTCTTCTATGCTTGCAGAAATTTCTTCACTGACGACTGATATATTTTGTGCTGACTTTACCACTTCTTCCGAACTTGCCCTCATTTCTTCCGTTGCTACCGAGACCTCTTGAATATCTTCAATAACAGACTTGACGGAAGCTGATATAACTTCAAATTGTTGTTCAACCTCTTTTATCATCTTCGCTTCATCTGACACAACATGGGTAGCTTTTTCAATTTCCCCTACAATGAGTTTAATTTCTTCTTGTACACTGTGAATGATGTTGGATATATCGACGGCAGCTGCTCCTGCTTGCCCTGCTAGTTTTCTAACTTCATCTGCTACAACAGCAAAGCCTTTTCCTGCTTCACCAGCTCTAGCTGCTTCGATGGCTGCATTGAGAGCCAGTAAATTGGTCTGATCAGCAATGGTTGAAATGGAACTAACGATTTTTCCTATCTCCGTTGACTTGGCCGATAGTTGAAAGGCTGCCTTTTTGTTATGATTCACTGCTTTTTCGATGACTATAATTTCTTCTGATACCTTGTGCAACTGCTCTACACCAGCTTTTGTTAAGTCCATAGCTTCAGCAGAAGCCGATGATACAGAACTTGTTCTTTCTGTTACTTCTTTGATCACCTGGACAACTTGTTCTAGTAGTGATGTTGATTTGACTGTTTCTTTTGACTGTTCCATAGCTCCTTTTGCTAGTTCTTGTACAGTAAGTGCAACTTGCTCTGATCCCTTTCCTGATTCTTCGGATGTTTTTTCTAGTTCCCTAGATGAGCTAACCAAATCAACAACAAAGGTATTTAAGTTTTGTACAGTTTTATTTATCGCGATTATCAATTCTTTACCAATTAGCCAAGATATTGAGGCCACTATAATGATAAGACTGAAAAGTACAATGTATATGACAATCTCAATTTTTTGTGAATAAGCGTATTTTTCATAGGCTATATCTTGATTTAGTTGTACTAAGAAATCAAAAATGTGATTAACTTTTTCTTCCTGTGCTTCGTAATCTCCTTGCATCAATGCGTTAAGTTCTTCTGTGTTTTTTTGACTACTTAATTGCAAAACTTTATTCTCATACTCTCTTAGTATAGGCAACAGTGTTATAAGTTCGTTCATTAGCTTCTCTTCTTCAGGAACTAAATAAGAATCTAAATACCTTTCAATTGCATGATCCATTTCATTACGGTGGTTAGAAATATCACTTAGTAATTGATTCATTTCAACAGGATCATTCGTAATGATGTGTTCTAGAATAAGATTTTCCACAGACGAATCATGATGTCTGACCGTTGTGATTTCTTTCAATGGAAGAACTCTATCGTGATAAACTTCATCTAATTGCTTGTTAATTACCGCTAAACAATCGGCTTTTGGTCGTGATGCTTATCCAACTTTGTTTGAAAAAGCAGGGGCTTTATTAGAATCACTAGCCAAAAATCATGCTTTCCATAATGCCAATAAAAGAACGGCTTTTTTGGCGTTGCTTCAGTTTCTAGCTTATAATGGATATCATTTTGAAATGCATCCCAAAAAAGCCGTTGATTTTGTTGTAGATGTGGTCAAATCATAAGTACGATTTAGAGGAAATTGTGGCGATAATTGAAGAACATAGTTTTAAAGAGACTTGATACAGTTCAAGTTATAGAAAGCGCATGAATCAGCATTAATAGGTAGCGCACGGCTTTTTCTATGGTTGGATCTTGTCCCTCCCATTTCTTCTACCTCCCTAACTTGATACCGATGGACTTATTAAAATATTTGTAGCTGCTCAGCTTGATGGCTGGCTGTCTTACACAGAAATAGAAAAAAGATCGAAGGCGAATCCTGAACTTTGTAAAGAATTTGGAATAGAAACGTTTAGTGGCTCTCAATTAAGTCGACGAATTAACGTATTACCAACGGAGTTGCTTCGAGATTTATATATAATGGTTGTGGAAAAGCTTCGAACGTGACACAACATTCAAAAGGATTATCAAAAAGAATTGGCATACTAAGCATTCTTGATGCAACCCATCTAAAATTACCGGAAAATATATGCGACTGGGCCTATGTTACAAAGGGATGGAATGTAGTAAAAATGCATACCCGACTCATTGTAGCATCACCAGACACGGCTTATCCGGACAAAATACTACCTTCGAGAAAAATCGTGTATTTTTGTTGTATAACAGGCGAAGTCTTCTATCTCGCGACCCACTTTATGTCCTACCCATTTGCCGTTCTTCTTTTTATTCGATTTCTTCCTTTTTTTCTTGTTAGGAATACGAAGATGATCTTCCATCATATCGGGTTCTTGTGATAAACTATGCATAGAGGATTCCTCCCTTTGTGTGTTTTTGGTTAGCGCTTAAACACTTCGCAAATGGGTTGAGGAATCCTTTTTTTTGTGGAAAATTGAACCGTTAGGTGGAAAGCTAACATGTTTTTTGTCGTATTTGTATCGGGATTTCTGGAATTTTCACGTTTTCGTGACAATTTCGCTTAGCCCTGTGGCGTAAGGGTTAGAGGGCATTTTGGGGGTTAAGATGCGTAGACTCTGGCAATTAATGAGGTTGTTGTAATATAGAAGAAATTTTTTACTACGACTATTACCAAAGAAGGGGAGATTTTAATTGAAGGACAAAAGAAAAGGCTTCTTCAACAAAGAAGAAGCTCTGAAAAAGTTAACGCCCATGCAATACCAGGTTACGCAAAACAATGGCACAGAACCGCCTTTTCGCAATGAGTACTGGGATCAAAAGCAAGAAGGTATCTATGTTGATATTATCAGCGGCGAACCACTTTTTTCATCAAAAGACAAGTTCGATTCTGGCTGTGGTTGGCCTAGCTTTACCAGGCCTTTGCTGGCTGATGAAGTTGAAGAGCGCAAAGATTTTAGTCATTTTATGACTCGAACTGAAGTTCGAGGTAAAACGGCGGACTCCCATCTTGGACATGTCTTTAAGGATGGTCCTGCGCCAACAGGTCTTCGCTATTGCATTAACTCGGCAGCTTTGCGTTTTATACCGAAAGAAGATCTGGAGAAGGAAGGCTACGGGGAGTATTTGCAGTTGTTTGAGTAGGAGTAGAAGGGGGACGAAGCAAAGGGGGACGGCTCTGCTGTGTCATTTTTTAGTGCTAGCAAATTGCTTTGCCATACTAAAAAACACAGAAGAACCGTCACTTTACGCTCCCTCTTGTGCTCCTTGTACTATTTGTTTGCTTTTTTAAAAAAGAGGTCGAATAGCACCTACTTCACCTTTACCTCCTACGTTGTACCCAAGCATTTGATAACCTTTTAGCCTTTTGTGATACATTTTCTCCAATACTGGGACATTTTTATCGACATAGTCATATATCTTCACTTCATTCTTGCTATGATGCAGACGGTGTAATCGGCCAGCATATTGTTGCAAGGTGCCTTTCCAGGATATGGGTAAGGCTAGGAATAAAGTATCCAATCGGGCATCGTCAAAGCCCTCACCGATATATCTCCCCGTAGCAATTAATACCCGTTCTTCGTTATCAGGAATATTCGCTATTTTTTCATACACTTCTTTTCTTTGCTTAGAGCCTAAGCCACCCCGAAGCACGATAACGTTTTTTGCGAAGTTTTTTAACCTTTTTTCAAAATACTCCACGTGGTTTGTTCTTTCTGATAACAATATTGGTGTTCGGCCTGCTTCAAGAGCTAGTAATATATCATCAAAAATTAGATCGTTTCTTGCCTTGTCTTCGACTAATTGCGAGTAGATCTCCTGGATAGTTAAGTTTTCTTTATTTGTGGAAATGGTAAAGCTTGTATACCGTGGGACTACTATATGAGCAAATGGTCTATTTAACGCCTGCTTTTTGGCATCCACTTTGAAACGGATGGGACCACACTGCATCATTACTATAGGATGGTGTCCGTCTTTCCTTACAGGTGTAGCTGTTAGACCTAGAACATACTTTGCCTTCGCTTTTTTCATTACCTGTTCAAAGCTATATGCCGAGATATGGTGACACTCGTCTACAACAATATGTCCGTATTCTGCAATGAAGTCCTTAATTTGCCCTTTTACATTTAGACTTTGTATGACTCCAATATCAATATATCCTGTTCGTTTCTCTTTTCCCCCACCAATAGTGCCGATAGAATTGGGAGTTATATTCAAAAAACTTCCTAACCGCTCTTTCCATTGGTCCATCAAGTGTCGTCGATGCACCAGAATCAAGGTGTTTACTTTTCGTTCTACAATCATCCACGAAGCCACAACGGTTTTACCAAAAGCAGTTGTAGCAGAGAGAACTCCATTGTCATGTTTTATTAACTCATTTACTGCAGTTTTCTGTAATTCTGTTAGTTCTCCGATAAAATTTATTTTTATTGTTTTTCCTTTTTCTCTCTGTTCCTCCCAAATTAACGTAATGTTATGCTCATTGAACAAGTCTATGAGTTCTTCTTTGCAACCTCTAGGCAGAATGATGTAGGTAGGGCTGTTTTCTGCACAACTAATGATTCTTGGCTTTCCGTACGTAGAAAGCCTCATGGATTGGGCTTTGTAAAACTCAGGATTTTGAAAAGCTGCTATGGTCATGAGCTTTTGCATAAATGTAGTAGGTAGGCCGCTCTTCTCTACATAAAAAGAATTGCTTTCTATCACTTTTATAGTTGAAGGAAGTGCTCCTTCAATGTTCGAAGATCTCTTTTCTTGATCGGAAACATCTTTCCAGGGCTCTCTTTCTTCTAATACACTTAACTTTACTGGAAGAATTCCTGTGGACTTTTCTATATCTAATATTGTTGATTCTACTTGATCTGTTGTCATCTTTAGAACGCTGGATAAAAATTTCCATTGATCTTCATAAGGTATGAATTGCCTATCGAGAAAAATGCTATTTCCTTGTAATTTTGATTGACCTTGAAGAGGAAGGGCAATCAAATTACCAAATCCTCCTTTTGGCATTGTGTCTTGATTTGGAAAGAGTCGGTCGTAAGATTCAAAGCCTATTTCATGGCGTTTTGATAAACACTTTGTGAGAATGGCTGTTCCTAATTGTCTAGCCCGAGATGCTTCAATAGCTGCTTCAAAAAAGATCCATACATGTCCGCCATTTCCTGAGCGAGATCGTTCGAGGATTGCAGGGACATTCAATTCTGCACAAGTATCAGTGAAGATAGATGCGTCTTCTTGCCACGTTCCTTTATCAAAGTCAATTGCAAGAAATTTGCAAGTATCATCGTTACATAAGGGATATATGCCGACAGTATGATTCCCTGCTTTCGTTTCCCTAGGATGACTTTTCGTTGACTCAGTTCTTTCATGACTTGTTCGGGAGAGTAGGCTTTTAGTGCTCCTTTGCGAGAAAGAATGCGTCCCGCACCGTGGGAGCAGGAGTGCAGAGCTTTGGCTTGTCCATGGCCACGAACAATATAGGAGTGCATGCCCATAGCACCGGGGATGATTCCTAATTCTCCCATGGCAACACGAATCGATCCCTTACGATAAACAACCAGATCTCGATTAAAGTGGTTCTCTAAAGCAGCGTAATTGTGATGAGCGTTGATCGGTTTTTCAAAGGATAGATCAGAAAAGTATTGGGACAAGACTTCTTGAACTTGAGCCATGATTACAAGGCGGTTTTCTTGGGCAAAAGCAAGAGCTAAGTTCATCCATTCTAGATAGTCCATTCCTTCTTGGCTATCTAAAGGCAGGTGTGCCAGATCAGAGTTGGCCGTCGTCGTTGCCAATGCTTTCGCTTTTTCTATAGGATTTCAAAGCAGAACGCCCTCCTTTTCAGAATTACAAGGATCTCCATTCATAATAGCAGGAAGTATCTCCATATCAAAGCCGGCTTTTAATGCGCTTGCCATCGCCAATCGGAAGATTATCTTAAAGAATGTATTTTGTATACACAGCGCCGTGTTTACGATCAAATGATGAGGGCTCAACAATCTGTAACTAGTGCTATTCAATCGATTGCTCAAGCGATAGATCAAGAAAATGTAGGCGAAAGCAGGCTGAATGAGGCTCGTGCTAATCTACAGTCGGTTACTGTCCTCTTACCCAGGCGAGATTGATTTTTCGTAGATTGTAATGCCAATTCTATTAATATTTTCAATCAAATCTTGGTTTTCAATTTTTTCAACTATCGTTAAATCAATTTTATAGGGCAAATATAGTTCGTCTAACACTAAAGATATTTTGTATAGTTCTCGTATATCTAATTCTTTGCCTACTAACGCTACGTCTATATCAGAGCCATTTTTAAAATTCCCTTGTGCTCTTGAGCCATAAAGAATTGCTTTGTCAATTTTTGGGTTTTTGGAAAAAATGGTGATTATGCTTTCTAATGTACTGTCTTGGAGGCCGTATTTCATTTTTTCTTGTTCTCTCCTCATTTTAAATCAAGCATATTGTGTCCTCTTACCTTTGATAAGGCTTTGCGAACAGATCTGTCACACCTTTTTGTTTGGCTTCTTTTTTTATTTGATAATTCAATAAAGTACAGAGTGGTCGAATCAGCAAGGTTGGGATCTGGCCTTGAAGCAATTTTTGCGCTTTTTCTGAAATCATTCGATCTGCCAGTACATCTTGTGCAGCTATTTCCATGGCGGAAAGAAGCTTTTTGCCTTTAGAGCCAAGGCTTTCGAAGGCAACTCCATTAATGAGGGAACCACCACCGTAGCCTAGCCCACCCATCCAACGCATTTTCGTGGTTAGGGCAAAAAATCGGCAGGTTTCTAGCAAGGGCTCACAACGGGTTACGTCTGGAAATCCACACTGGCCCAGTGCGAAAAATTTTTTATCTTCTAGCAAATCAGGCGCTTCGGAAGCAAGCTTTTCCAGGAGCCAAAGCGTGGGATAGGGCAAGGTATCGGTATAAACAGGTGCGACCAAGCAAAGCGTATGACTTTCAGCAATAGACTTTTTGAGTTCTTCTACTTTGCCTTCTTGCTCAAAAAGGTCGACAACATGGTAAAGTGTTGCACTATGGCCAGCCGCTTCGGTGCTTTTTTGGATGGCTTCGGCAAAGCGAAAAGAGGTTTTTTTCTTCCGTGTACTGCCGGCAATAATAACCATATGTTGCTGTGTTCTTTTAGTGCTCATCATGGCAGCACTCCTTTAGGGTCGTCGCAATGACAGCTTCTATTTGGCCGAGAGATTGGGATCGTTTAAAAGTAAGTGCTTGATGATAAGACACTTGCATATTCAGAGCATTATGTTCCACCAGTGCTGCAAAGCTCTTAGCTTGCCCTGGTAGTTCTATTTCTTCTATACCAATAGCAAGCAAGGCTTTCAGGTTATTGTATCGTCCAGCACGGATCATATGCCCCTGGTAGCAGGCAAAAGTAGGCAAGGCCATAAGTTGAAATTTGTCAGCTGCTTTTTTGAGCAAACTGTTATAACCGCCAAAACGAATGGGCGTAAGTAGCACTAATAGAGAGTTGTTCACAATAGCTTTCATTATTTCATGTTGATCATCTTGGGCCACACAAAGTCCTGGCGATTGCATGGAACAACTACCACAAGCTGTACAAGGTAGGATGCGTTGTTTGCGAAGCTGAAAAGCGTGTACTGGCACATTCTTTTGGGCCAGCTTTTTTGTTAGCAAGCTTTCAATATCGTGCAAGATGGTGTTTTCACTTTCTGTGGCATTGAGAATGACGGCTCCCATAAGCTTAGCCTCCTTTTTTTCTTTTATGGTCCCCTTGGTGGCGCTTAGTAGCATAGAGGGACGGTTCTTCTTGCACACTGGGATAATTTTCTCTTTTAATTTTTTGGGGATTTTAGTAAAATAATAGATAGGAGTGGAAAAAGGAGGGTGTATATTTGATGGCAGATCGCTTTGAAATGAAAAAACAAAAACCACATATAGAAAAAACAGCCCAGAAATATAACCTACAACTACTTATTCTTATTGGAAGTTATGGACAAGCACACTTTCGACCCGGTGTAAGCGACATTGATCTAGCATTCCTAAGTGATAAATGTATCACACCGGAACAACAGCTGCAACTGATTATGGACTTAGCCCTACTCTTCCAATCCGATAAAATCGATCTAATCAATTTACAAACATCATCAGGTCTTATGAAGTTTGAAGTCGTCACCAAAGGCCGCCTTCTCTATGAAAAAGAGCAAGGCGATTTCTATCGATATAGTCTTTATGCGCAACGGTACTACTATGACACGAAGAAATTTCGTGACCAACGCAAAGCGTACCTTCAATCACGTTTGGAAGGGTGATGATAAGTGACCTTTATAGAAAAAGAAATCATATTGGAAAAGTTATTAATTCTGAAAGGCTATTGCGAAGAACTAGAGACAATTAGTGCACACCTTAGTGAAGAAGAGTATAAAAAAAATACCCTTCATAAAAGAGCTATTGAGCGAACGATTCAATTGATTGTAGAAGTGGCAACTGATATTAACAACATGATTCTCAAAGCGCTGAAAAAAGGACCGACCGCCGATTATTTTTCATCATTTATTGAATTAGGTGAAGCAGAAATCCTTCCTATAGAGTTTGCACTAAAAATAGCGCCTTCTACAGGTTTGCGTAATGTCATTGTCCATGAGTACCAGAAAATTGATGATCATATTGTTTACAGCTCTATTCAAGATGTACTGACTTATTATGAGAAATATGTCCGATATATTTTCCGATATCTAGGGATGGATAGTGAATAAAGCAAAAAAGCACCTTCTGGGGTTTTATTACCAGTAGGTGCCTTTTTGTTTTCTTTCTTATAGTTTGTTCAACCGGATAGAATACTTCCGCCTGGGTTCTAGGAGCAACTCATGAGATATTTCTCAAGTTCTTCAACCTTTTCAAAATCAAAAATTTTATCAGCAAGTATCTGTAAGGTGTTACAATCTTGTTCTTCTATAAGCTCAGCAAAAGCTGGTGAGAGCTTCCCAAACTTAATTGTTAGCTGGCGAAGTAGTGTTTCTGTCAGCGCTTTCTTTTTTCCTCGTTCTTCACCTAGTTCTTCGCCTTTTTTGATAATTTCTTGGTAGGCAAGGGATTCCTCTAAGTTGATCAGTTCATCCACCTCCGTAAGAAATTGTATCATTAATTCTTGATTGTAAACGTATCCAACCAATAAAAGAGCTTGTAGTAAAGCTTCTCTTTTTTCATGAACCGGTAGGGAGCTTTTAAGAATGGCGTCGGCGCTTCTAGACAGTTGCTTTGCGGGATTTTCTTTGTAACAACTACGATCTACTACTGGAAGAAAAGCTAAAAGATTCGGATTCTTTTGCTGGAGAAGTTCTTCCTGTTTCATTGCTCCTAGATTCTGATAGTTCGATCATGCTATCATCTCCACAAAGAATGTTCTAGCTTCTACTATGTAATTTATAACACTTTATAGGATGTCCATGTGTTCGTCTGGATAAGCACGCTAAAAGAAGTCTTAGCACGCAAAAAACCAACCGGATAAAATATTTCCGCTTGGTTACGCTTTTGTTGATCTTAGGTAGGCCAACGGTCTTACCTTTTTTCGAATTTATGATCCATCTCTGCTTTAAATTTTGCCTCATATAAAGCGATAAATCTTCGATCTTTACAATATTTTTCAAGTGATAAAAGAACTTTTGCTGTGTTAGCATCTTCATTACTCAATCGTTCTAAAACTTGACTAGCGTTTTCTTTTGTCAACCTATTATCACCATGCAAGTCCAGCATATCGCTGGTTATATCATAGATAAATTCAGGTTTGGCAAATAGAATTCTGTATATAGGATCGAATCGTGTATCTAGAAACACTTCCCACTTTTCCAACATATTCATCCTTTTTTGCGTTTTGCAGCATCCGAAATTAAAATTAACAACCGACTTCACTTGGTGATAAAATCACGGCATGAATGGTTACTTCATTTCTTTTTGCAGCTTCCGTACTTCTTCTATCTCTAGTCCCATGATTTGAGCTACGAGAGTGACTTCGAGGCCGGCTTTTAGGGCGGCTATGGTTTTTTCTCGTAGGGTTTCTTGGCGGCCTTCTTCTCGACCTTCTTCTCGAATCCATTGTTCGATTTCTGTCATTTTTAACACCTCCATTAATGCTTTTTTGGTGCTTTGGGAAAGAAAGGTGTCCGATATGGCTATGATAGCTCCGATTACAAAGAAGCTATTTGGTGACTTTAGGGTTTTGGCTAGTTTTACTGCTTCTATGGTTCTTTCTTCTTTGTCTTTCTTGCTTTTCATGAAGGGGAGGAAGATTAGTTTGAGTTGGTCATAGTCGTCGAGGTCTTCTCCTTTTTCTGCTTTTTGCTTGATTCTTGCTAGTTCTTTGTCTCCGTCGTGACCTTTGAAGTATAGATTTTTTACTTTGTAGCTGAGCGAGCCCATATCTAAGTCTTCTATAGATTCTTCTACGTCTCCTGCGTATAGGATGACTGTCTGAACTGGTTTGTTGTGCCGCTCTACGATTCGGGCTCCGTAAAAAGCGATTCTTCTGAGGTCACTGAGGGCTTGGGTTTTTGTTCCTTTTTAGCTGCTGTTATGTGTTGTTTCGATTGCTTTATGGTTTTATTTGGTTTCCATCTGCTTGTATTTTATCATATCTTTTTCCTTTTCGGAATGCCTGTTCCTGAAATATTTTTTCTTTTTCTTTTGTTGATTGTTCTTACTTTGTGCAAGTCCTTTCTTTTATTTTAGCAGTTATGGAGTTGTTTGCGTAGTTTTTTTGTTTGCTTTTGTTCTTACCTGTGATTAAATGGTTATTTTTTCTGTGTGGGTTTGCTGGTCATGTCATTACCTCCATCATTTCTATTTTAGGGTGAAAGACAGGAAAAGCGACAACGTCAGTTTTAGCCTTGACCATCTACTTGATAGTTGGTATTGATAGGTAAAGTCTTTTTTCTCCTGCTTTCCAAAAATGCGACGAATAGAAATCATCTTTTCATTAGAAGAAAACATGATTCCTCTGGCAAACTGCTTTTTGTGGTTCCTGTAACCATTGGGTTCCTGTTCACTGAAGGCACGTGTCCTTATGAATCTCAAAAAGACTCTTGGCAGAAGAATCATTTATAGATAGCTCTGTATGAGAAAGGTAATAATGATACAACGTCAGTTAAGCGTAAATCTTCACTCTGTCAAAGAGCGGGTGTAAGATTCGCAATGATGCGTAAGTATTTCACTATTACCGGTGAAAAGAAGCTATCTCTTAGACCTTGGGAATAGACAAAACAAAAACGACTGCCGCGCTGGCACTTTATTTCTCTTTCATGTCTTTGTTGGAGATGTTAAAATAAGGATAGCCTATGGTAGATCGAGAATCTTATAACGAAAAACCTCAAGAGCATTTAAACAAAAGTACTGAAGCTATTCTGAACAGTTCTTTACCTACTCATGAGAAAAGGCAAGTTCTAATGCAAGCAAGTTTATTGGCCGGTCTTGTCCATGATGAAGTGTTGATTAAAAGAATATTTTCGGAGGTGGAAAACATGATTAACATAGAAGAGTCTTCTACCTATCGTCTTATTATTGAGCGGGGTGAAAGGAAAGCGCTGTCGGAAGCTCTAATTCGTCTGCTCACAATTAAGTTTGGTGAGCTATCACCGACTTACGCTGAACGAATTCAAGAGCAAGAATTAACGGCGTTGCAGACTCTTACTGACAAAATCTTTGAATTGGATAAGCTAGAAGATCTAGAGAAATTTCTTCATTAATATTAAAGAATTTGAGTATGCACAGGTCACGTTGACTTGTGCTTTTTCTTAGCCAATCCCGCTCTTTTCCAAAACTACCGCCATAACTAATTTTTCTGTCTCTTCCATGACAGAATCGTTATTAATTAAAAAGTCTTGCGGGAGGTGGAAAACATGATTAACTTAGAAGAATCTTCCATCTATCGTCTTATTATTAAGAAAGGCGAAGAGCGGGGTAAAAGAAAAGCATTAACAGAAATGCTAATTCAGCAACTGACAGCTAAGTTCGGAAAGCTCTCGCCTGACTATTCAGAGCGTATTAAAGAGCAGGAGCTTGAGACATTGCAAGTTCTAGTTGCTAAGATCTTTGAGTTCAACAAACCAGAGGATCTTGAGGAATACCTTCACTAAAAATCGTACTGATTGGGACTATGCACAGGCTTATTGGAGCTTGTGCTTTTTCTTTGCCAACTTTTCTTTTCGGCGTACTCCTACATCTCGCTTTTTTCCATCGCTTCTATCATAACTCGCTTGCCTGGTCTTGTATAAACCATGGTGGTGTCTAAGCTTTCATGGCCCAGCACCGTTGCCACAGTAACGATATCGGCACCTGATTGGATCATGTTGGTGGCTGCTGTGTGACGAAGGGTGTGGGGTGTTAGATTCTCGATTCCTGATCTTTGGGCATAGTCCGTTAAGATCTGCTCTACTCGTCGGATTGATAGAGGATCTCCCCTTCACTCCCTGTTTTGAAAAAGGTACACGACTTACGACCAACTACTCGGTGAAAGCTTAATTGTTTTTAGCTCATGCAAAGCTGGTCTTTCCTCTTCGATGCATTGCATTGGTCTGTCTGCTTTGTCGTTGTCGTGTTATAGGTGAACCCTTGTTGAGGTTTGTTTTTTACATTGCTAGGTAATAGCAGGGGGGTTTTGTAGGCACTTATGATGTTTGGTGCGGTATGCTTAAAGTAAAAAGGCACCTACTGGGGTTTTGTTCCCAGAAGATGCCTTTGGTTATAGGTGTTTTATGTTGTAGTATAATTTTCAGAATTATTCATAATTGATCCTAAGTTGTATGAGGGTACGCCCCCCTGCTGGATAAGACTACCTTGGCAGTCTTATCCAGGCGAGCAAGAGTGGCTTATGATAGCACTGATGAAAGCATTCGTTTTGTTTCTTTGTTTGCATTTTCCTCAATACTAAAAGGTGTACTGATACATTTAATTTTTACCCACCAATGGGCTGTTGCTTTTTCATTTACATATTCAATACAAGCCCTTATTTTAGCTCCTTGATTTAACAATGAATTCAATGCCTCAGTGTAAAAAGCAGGTACATATCCCAGACAGAGACCTGAGTGAGTATAAATGGCTATAGCATTAGGATCACTGGGGTTTTCTGGTTCTTGCATTAAGTGTACTGAATCATTTATGGACAAGTATTTTTGCCAATCGGAAGGTAATTTCTGATGCCGCATACCATGAACAAAGCAAGTAATAAGTGTATTGCCATTATCATCTATAAAGATCGGTTCTTCAAAAGAATAAGTGTCATTCGCTATGCGTCCACGAGTTCGTCGTAACAAATCCATTTTACTGCAGTTATTCGTCAAGCCTAAATCAGAAAGAATGGAATCGAAATCTAGGCGATCAATCGAGGGCAACCGACGATCAAAAGCAGGGAAAAGTTTATGAGAGATATATAATCGTTGTCTGTCTGGAAAACTAGGGTGGAGTGAGTAACCATCTTGTAAAGCATGCTCTAGCTTACGATTCTCTGCCTTTTCATACCATGTATAGGTGAATGTATATTGATCATTTTTTAATGTTAGTGTTCCAACGTGATAGTATTGTCGACTCCGTGGGTTTTGCCATGCCAGCCAGAGTACTTCTGCGTTAGACAAAATATAGTTCACTCCTTTAACATTCGAGCCCACTCTATAATTTTCTTTATTCGAAAGGGAATTATCGCTAATAGCCATTCCCGTTGATACCTTGTAATATACTCCAGTGAGCAAATGAAATCTTCATAACAAGGTATGTCGAATGCTTCTATTTTTATAAGATTCCGATCAAACTCAACGGGATAGTACTTCGAAAGATATGTCAGCAAATCTATTGCACTTACTTTTTTCTTTTCAAACAATCCCGCTTTTACTTTTGTGTTCTTTATGTATTTATCAAGCTTTTGAGGGTTATCGAGATATGCTTGAAGACTTTGATCATCAAAACGAAATCCAAGAGATGCTCCATTATCATAAATGGGCGATAACTTTACATAACCGGACGAAAAAAATAACAAAGACCAATTATAAGGATGGCGATCTTGATTGCCAATAAGTATATCAAAAATAAGCATTGATATGAAGTCTTCTTTTATCTGACTCCAATAATCAAATTCTTCCACAATTTGAAATCCAGCTTTAATTAAATCCATTTTGTTTAATGAAGATTCTTGTAAGAGTGAGTAACCAGATGTCAAACTACTTAATAATGCGCCTCCTTCTTCCGCCATATCACATCCTTGTTCCTCAACGAAATTGCGTAGAAGGCAACCTCTTTTTCCATGGCGAACCACAATTTCAACAGTCATGGTCTCTAGTCCGTAAATTCTACCAATTTTTGCTGCAATTAATTCTGTGATGTCTTCCCAGGAAACACCTACCGCGAATGACCGTGGATATTTTATGAGGTACGTCAAATTGTCAGGAGACCTAAGCTCTTCTTTCTCTAAAGTACTTTTCCCACCAAATCCAATATGCTCCCACTTACTAATATCTTCAAACAAAAGCAACGCCTTCTTTGCTCTAGTTTTTATCTATATTTTACCATGCATATTGTGTTTGGTAAAAGGATTCCACAGACTTATCCAGGTGAGCACTCTTAAACAACTTTTAAACCACTTTTTATAACTTCTTTGGCCTCTGGATTATTCTCGTGAAAATCATCAACCAAAAAAGGATGAGGCTCAATTCGATAGTCTATTTTTCTTCTTAATTTCATTAAACGAAATGTATCTTCAACCAAATCACCTGTGAAGTTTTCTGCAACCACAGCAACATCTATATCACTGTCTTCTGTATGGTTACCTTTGATATAGGAACCATACAGATAAATCTCTTTTAACTTAAACTCTTTGTTTACCTGCTCTGCATATTGCAATACAATTTTTTTTATTTCTTCTCTAACATTGCTATCAACCATTCTCGCAACTCCTTAATCTCATTAATTCTTTCACTTGTATATTTTTACAAACTCCAAGAATAGTCATTGCTATTAAATAAGTTCATCATAGTACGAAAGTCATTGTCTGATGTATTTCTCCAAAATTTAATCAGTTCTTCTTTTTTCAAGTTTAACACCTGCCTTTTATTTTTATTATACCATAAATAGTAAGTTATGTAAAAAGAAGATGATGCTCTTTTCTTAACAGCTTGGAAATTGTCCATAATAAGAAGCACAAAACCTGCACGAGTAGCCTAGCCTTCCTCAATAGGCCACCACTGCAATCAACTCAAAGCCTTCTTAAACCTTTCTATGTAATTCATCAAAGTTTGTGTCGAGTAGTTGAGCTTCTATTGGTTACAATCTGAAAAAAGGGTGAGGACGTATCTGAGCATGTTATTTAGCTAATTTTTGCTTCCGATGAAGTTTTCATTATGGATGGACCAGAAGGGAAACTTATCTGTCATATCGAATTCCAAAGCTACAATGCGAAGGACATGCCTTATCGGATGTTGCGTTACGCTTTAGAAGTTCATAAGCGTAAAAAGTTGCCCATTAATCAGTTGGTTGTATACTTTGGTCAGAAAAAATTAACCATGAAAGAACGAATCAAGTACTTTATTGGTCCAGGACAGCACCTCCTACATCTCGCTCTTTTCTAACGCTTCTGTCATAACACGCTTGCCTGGTCTTGTATAAACCATGGTGGTGTCTAAGCTTTCATGGCCCAGTACCGTTGCGACAGTGACGATATCGGCACCTGATTGGATCATGTTGGTGGCTGCTGTGTGACGGAGGGTGTGGGGTGTTAGATTCTCGATTCCTGATCTTTGGGCGTAGTCCGTTAAGATCTGCTCTACTCGTCGGATTGATAGAGGATCTTTGAGGCAATCTCTTGATGGAAAAAGCCATTCTGTCTCTATTTTCTTTTGCTCTCTTTCTTCTAGCCACTCTTGGATTGCTTTTCTGGCTTCATTGGGAACAGGGACTTCTCGCCACTTGAATCCTTTGCCTGAGCGGACGGTTACAAAACCTTGTCGTTCGCCCATGTTTATGTCTGTGGTTTTTAAGCTAACGACTTCTCCAACTCTTAGTCCACAAGAAAGCATCAAGCGGATTAGAGCTGTATCTCTTGCTTTTGCTTTTCTTTCAACCTGGCGAAGCAAGCGGTTCTGCTCTTTGCGCTCTAATGCTTTTGGTGGGCTTTTCTGTTGCCTTGCTAGCTTGGGGAATGTGGGTAGACGGTCTATGTAGCCCACTTCTTCTGCCCACTTTAGGTAGCTTTTCAGTCCGATGAGACGGCGGTTCAAGCTAGCTGGCTTCATGGAGCGATTGTTGCGAAGGTAGGACTGGTATTCACGCAGGTCTATTGATGTGATCTCTTCTGGCTTTGGAATGCTTCCTTGTGACTGTTGGTGCCATGTGCAGTACGACATGACGTCTTCTGTGTAAGCTTCTATTGTTCTTTGCGAAGCTCCACGCTCTAGGAGGAAGTCTTGAAATGACTCTAAAAAATTAGACGAAGCTTTTTTCATGGCTTATTTGATTCAATCCTTTCCTATTAAATAGGGTTATGCGAAGGCTTTGTTTCGCCTAAGGCAGTTTAGCTGTAGTTGTTAAATGAAGTGGTGTTGATTCCGGTAAAAGAGGAGTATCTCTTCTACCAGAAGTGACCTAGCAAAGCATCTTCCCTTCACTCCCTGTTTTGTTTTGAAAAAGGTACACGACTTACGATCAACTACTCGGTGAAAGCTTAATTGTTTTTAGTTCATGCAAAGCTGGTCTCTTCTCTTCGATGCATTGCATTGGTCTGTCTGCTTTCTCGTTGTCCTGTTACCTTACCTTAGTTACCTTGCATTGTTAGCTTTGATGTTCAGCTTCTTTGTAAGCTTTGTAAGCTTTGGTTGTTAGCTTCGTTACCAGTATGCAAATTGTTACATGTAGCTTGTTGAGCTTGACTTATTACCTTCACTGGTTGCGTTCCCATGTGTTCTTCGCTTGCTCTGTCTATGATGTAACATCATGGGATGGATTACCAAACCTAGTCATTTGACGACTTGCGTGTCGACTTGCGAATTTCCTAAGGGTTCGCAAGTCGACAAATCGACAAGTCGACAAGACGTTAAAATTACATCTAACCAATACATATCAGGATTTACTATTTAAGGTAATATACAATGATTCGTTAACTCTCTATGAATCGATACTTTTTATTCCAGTGAAATAAGAAATTAGCTTCTTAGAGTTACTTTATGGAAAAAGAGTTACTTACTTATTAAATGTACTTATTTGTTATTTTTTAACTTATCTATCTTTAATAGGTAAAGTAAGTTTACTTCGTTGAGTTACTACAATTTCTATTTCACTGGAAATACCCTGTCGATTTGTCGACTTGTCGACTTGTCGATTTGCGAACCCTTAGAGATTTTCGCAAGTCGTCAATAAGTTCGACAAGTCGTCCACTTTCGAGGCTTAATGGATATCCACAAGCTATCAATCTTCAAGTTAGCAATAGGTCATGCAGAAGTGGTCAACCTTACAGATACCCACAAGATATCCAGATGCCCTCAACCTTCAGTGCATCAACAGGGTGTTTACAAGCCATTAAGTATCAATCTTCAAAGAGAAACGACATAACCATCCACAACTTATCAACCTTCATAGTAGAGATAGGGTACTCAGAAGCCGTCTATCGCCAAGCATCAACAGGTCAACAGGGTATCCACAGGTATCCATGAATCAATAATCCACCTACAAGCAAAGTGGACGTTCAAACCTTAAGGCAATGCCCAGTACCAGCATGCGTTTTTCTCTTCACCGGATGGTTTATAAGATTTCACTTTCAGCTTCTCACGAACTTTTCTGAGTTGATAAGTCGTAAAACCATGAGCTTGGGCTTTCTCTTGTACTTCTTTCGCTTCTTTTGGTCCTTCTGATAGTTCAGTTCTTAGGAATGCTTCTACATCTTTCAATGCTCCATCTTTCTGAGGAATTTGGTTCATGATCTCATCAGCATCTACATCTCGCTCACCAGTCCAGACGAGTCCTTCTTCTGCGATCATAAAAGCTTGGCCTTTGCCTTTCTCTGCTAGGTTGCTTTTGAGATGGAGCATAACTCGCTCTTCAGATGGTTCTGGGAGTTTGCCGACAGCTAAGACAGAGCGTGCTGCACCTGTAAAGTCAATGGAGCCCATGCCACGGTAGATCGCTTTGTTGCCTGTTGCTTTGGCTAGATGCCGAATGACAAGTACAGCCGTTTGATATGTTTCTGCCATGGTTGATAGGTTAGATAGTATTGGCCGTGTCTCATTGGCTCTGTGCATGTCTATACCGGGACCTAAGAAGGCTTGTAAGGGGTCTATTATGACGAGCTTGGGACGATAGAAATCTAGCTTTTCTTCTAGCAAATTCAGATTCTGAAAGGAGAAAGCTTTCTTTATTGAACCGATCTTCATACCTACGACTGAGTGGATGTTGTGACAGTCGGCTTGTAAGCGCTCTAGTCTTGGTCTTATGGTATCTCCCAAGCCATCTTCTGCTGTTGCAAGGAGCACGTTGGCTGGTTCTGTGAGTTGGAGTTGTGGATAAGTATGTTGCTGTCCATTGCTTACTCTAGCTGCTAGATCAAGGGCTAGCCATGTCTTCCCTTCACTGGGATCACCTTCTAAGATAGTAATCTTGCCAAGGGGAATATAAGGCTTCCAGAGCCACTGTACTTCTTCAATTGCTACTTCTGCCATCGATAAGACCATGAGTTCATTGCGTGAAAGAGATAAGGGCTTGACAGAAGACGTAGGTTCTGAAAGTACTTCTTGACGCACTGGATGGTTTGTGGCATTATTTTTCTGAAAGAGCATAGGGTTATCACCTCTAGTTGTTGAAGAAACGCCAGTTGGGACCTGGCGTTTCTTTTTTTATTGGCTTCTATTCTTGGGGAACTGTTCTTTGTCGTGATATAGTAGGCATAACACGTGATAACACGGTAATCCTAACATAGTAGTCGTAACACGAAGCTGCCACAGAGGTTAATGCGAATGAGAGTTTATCTTTGGTTGTATCAGCCCAAGCATGAGAGGTTACCGTGAAGCTGTAACAGGACCTAGATGAACGTTGGAATGGAATCTACTGCTATACACCATGAAACCAGCCTGTCATCGGTTCCAAGCAGGCTGGCATATCAGCTTATCTCGGCTTGTACCAGCTTGTATTGCCCGCAATGTCGAGTACTACACACACCTCCACTCCCTGTTCACTAACTAGCCTCTAAGCCTCTCTGCCACCTTCTTTGTCGCTTTGAAAGCCATACGAGTAGAGCCAGGGTTTCTGCCTTGGCGGGTTTGTCGTGCGTAGAATTTTCCCAGTGAAGCAAGGGAGAGTTGCTTGCCTTCTAACAAGTTGGTTAAGACTAAATCTGAAAAGGCATCGAGGATACGCCGCGTCATGCGTTGTGAACAACCTACTTGGTTCGAGATTGCAATCACGACATCGGGTGTGTTAAGCTTTTCTGTCTTTGCCATGCTTTCGTCCTCCTTCGAAAAATTAGTTTACTGTTCTGCCAAGGGTATCGAAGTGATAATTGCGATTCGTTATAGTATAATAATAAATTGTGATATTCTACGTGTCAACACGTGATTATTGCTTTTCTTCTTTTTTATTTTTTCTACATAGCTTTGATGAATTGTAAAAAAACGAGGATGTTGAATAATGAATTTTCATGAATTGCTAAATAGTTTGGTCAAGAGAAAAAACAAGTCCATTCGATCGCTTGCTGCAGAAGCGAATGTTTCCTTTGGCCACTTAGCTCGTTTGTTGCGGGATCCTAATACGGGTGTACCGACGATAACTGTTTTAGATGGTCTAGCTCTAGTACTTGATATTTCCTTCACTGAACTTTTCCATGTTGCCAAGCGGCTTGCTCCTATCTGTGAAGTTCCTCAAGAACCGACTTTGTTCGGTCATAAGTGGCTGAGTGGTGAAGAGATTAATACTTTGTACCGTTCTTTGTTCCATGCTGTAGCTTTTCAGGATGGTGCGCTGAAGAGTGCGGAATTGCGCCGTCATTGCATTGCAGTTGCTTTTCAAGATGAAATCTTCGAGGGCAATGAAGAAGGACGTACTTTTGTGGCACCTGAAATGTCTGATTCTGCTTTGATGGATAAATACTATGTCAATATAGTAAGCGAGATAGAAGCGACACCTGAAGATGCTGTGGAGCGTCTATTGGTGTTTTTCAAGTTAACGAATGTTGATCCAGATGAGTTTATTTATCTGATCAATGGTTTTCATCCTGATGATTTCACCCATAATTGGGATGCGCCCAATCTACGACATAAGCTATTAAAGCTAGCAGCCTGGCAAAAAGAAGTTTCTGCTTATCTTCCGGAAGGCTCGGAAGCTATTTTCGATAAGTACCTATCTTTTTGGACAAACCACTACTTTGCTGAAAAAAAGCGGTCTGCCTTTCTGTCGAAAGTCAAAGTTCAAAGCTTTCCTGATGAGAGTGAAGTTGAGCCTAAGTATGAGGTCAATATCCACAGCACAGGCAACGTTACGGAAATCGTGATTCGACTGCCCAACGATTATGCTGGGCAAACGACGAAAGAGATTCTGGCTTTGCTTAATAAGCGCTTAAAATAAGGGGCCATAGTCCATGTGACAGATGTGGTGGGACAGTCTCAGGCTATCATCATCTCTTGAGCAAAGCAGGGGTGCCCTTACTTCTGTACAGAAGCGCCATTATAGGCCGGGCTTGTTGTCCATTTTATCAGTGTGCACTGGAGGATAAGCCTCTGGACAACGAGGTGATTTATGAACGCTCACCTTGAAAGCGTTTTTGTAACATATATTTTTCAGGACGGTTGTCCTGGTTGAAAAGGAATTTTAAGAACACAAAAAAAAACCAACCGGATAAAATACTTCCGCTTGGTTGAAGGCATAGCCGAGTCAATCAATTTGTGGTATCACTAAATCTGTAAGAGAGCCTTCGTGTTGATCACGAAGGGCAGATATAGTTTTCAATATTTTTCTTGATAATTCTTCAAAGTCCCTATATGCTTCATGAACTGCATTAGAATGACTTCCAATCGCCCCATCGGCAGGAGTTAAATGAAATATTGGTTTTTTATATTCTTGAGCTAATGGAATAAGACTTCGATAATGTTTAATCGTAGCAAGACACAGTGGGTCATTTATAGGTGTTAAATCTACTGGCTTCTCTTCAAGTATACTTTCCCGATAAACTGCTGGAATTCGATTGATCCATTTGTCATATGCTTTTACCGGTCTTTTTAATCGAACACTATGTTGTTGGCAAAGATAACCAACGGGAATCATCTCTCCGTTTGGTAGATTGAACTCCGGATTCTTCCAATTCTCCAGTCTTTTATTCCATAAATTACGCCACGCTCGTACCGTTGGTCCTAAGTTTTTGAGTCCTTGAAGCGAGAACAGATCGGCACCTAGCGGGATTATTACAAAGTTTGTTGAGATTAGAGCTGAACGATTAATTGCTCCTAAGTTTGGACCAATATCAACTAAGATAATATCAGCATCTACCTTTTCTGCTGCTAGTTGCATAATTTGCCAGAATGCAGTCTGTATTCTGAAAGGACGAAACAAGTTGTTATCGCCCATACTAGCTGGCCATGTCTCTGATAAAGTTTCTTCAAAACTAGAAAGAGCTACATCTCCAGGAATCAAGTAGAGGTTTTCCTCTATTTTTTTAAGAATAGGCTCTTTAATGTCACCTACACCCGTTAACGGGCTGATCGCTCTAAATATTGTATTTGCCTCATTCTTTTTTTCCCATAATTCTTCTAAATATAAGTCATCTAGAAATGCTGCTGTTAAATTGGCTTGTGGATCTATGTCTGCTGCAATAACCCGTTTGTTTTGTTCTGCGAACATCCAAGAAAGGTGATAGATTAAGGAAGTTTTCCCTACACCACCTTTGTTATTAAAAAAAGTAATGACTGGTGTTTTCATTTTCTCTTCCTCACAATGCATAATACTGTTGTTGGTGAAACCTCAAACTCTATAGGTCCATTTCCATTCCTTTGTAATTCTTTCTGAGCAATACTGATACCGACACCAAAACGCTGTACTAAGCCATATACACGCATTGCATCGGCTAGATGACGATTTCTATAGTCAGTGATACCCGGTTTTCCGAAATTTTCAATGGTAACTTCTCCAAAGGGGCCTCCAGGGCTGATTATTTCAATTCGATCATTAAACCAGAATAAACGAACTGGAGCATTTGTCCCTTCATAAGTCCGATGCATCACAGCATTCCGAGTGAGTTGATGTAAAGCAGCTAAAGGATAGTCAATTTTTCTTGATTCTAAACTGTTCGACGTAATATCTACACGAACCCTATTATGTGCTTCTAGCTTTTCTTCAAGCCTCTTAAGCATTTGACCAATCGTTCCATCAATTTCTTCTTCATCTATAATTGGATCGGAAAATTCAGTGCCGTCAATTCGCAGAAATTGAATATAAGCACCTGGGATAAAGTCACGCGGACGATTTCCTATTACAAGTATGCCTAAAATGGTTGGTGTCGGATTATCAGCCGAGACAACCATACGACAGGCAGCCAATCTTTGTTCATAGCTCCGTCCATTTGCATTCAGTATTTCAGGGGCAAATGCAAAAGGTAGATACTCCTGTTCAAACTGTAAGCGATTCAAAGATGATAAATCCGTTGAGGGTAACGGTTGAATGTCAAAAGGCAAATCCCTGAATCTTCTTTTTTCATTTAATATCCTTTCATCTTGAGCCGATGCAATGCCTCTACGCGGACCTGTTCTAATCCATATTCGGCCTTTGTATCTAACAGGTGGCGCATCAGCAGGTTGTACGATTACAACTGCCATGTCATCTCCTTTTAACTTTCTCTTCTGCACTATGATTGTGGGTGGCGGAAGAATATTCCCATCTGTTTTTATATCTGCCAATGTCTGCAAAAGATTGTCTGTGATCGTGAGGCTTGATGGTACTCCATTATCTTTTGCGCCTACAAATAAAACACCCGGCTTAGCATGATTTGGGAGATCATTAGCAAAGGCACAGACAGCCTGTCTACCCTTTTCTGGCGAATCACCATTCCAAGATTCTTTTCGTTCTGCTAGATCAGATTCTAGGTCATCTAATAGAGCTTCTAGCTCTTCATCTGTATAATTCATATCACTCATATTTATTCTCCCTTCTATGGAAAAGCAGTAAAAAAATGAACATTTTTTGATTTAGGGTCTTTTAAACAGATTTCTTCGTGGTTGTTTTTAGTTCCTACTTCATTGAATTATACCACAACCATTCATGGATTTCTATATAATGGAAATCTATGTTAGGAGATGATTTATGATACAAGTTATAGATGATGGACAAGAAAACCACTGACTCCCCAAGATAACTTCGGTGAACTAATCAATAGTTGCTAAGATCTTTGAGTTACACAAACCAGAGGATCTTGAGGAATACCTTCACAAACATTGAGGCTTCTTGCTTGTTGATTGGTGAATTATCGGTTGATAATTGGCGATTCGTTCTTTTTCGGCGACAAACGAAAAAGAACTTTGACAAAGCGTACTTGTCAAAGTTCTTTTATGTTATGGGGTTGATGTACCAGTTTGGTAATTTTAAGCCTACACTGGTCTTTGCGACTTGTCTGGCTTCTTTTGCAGGGAGTAAAGGGTTTTCATCGAGGCCTAGAAGGATGCGAATCTCTTTAGGGTTTAGGTAAACGCCTAAGTGCTTGAAGAGCTTTTGCCGAACTGGTTTGGGACCTTTCTTTTTGTATAAGTCTCTATAAAATTCAGCACTTTGAGTGTCTAAAGCGATCTGGAGCGGCTGGCTCATGGTTAATCACCTTCTCTGAATAATAGGTTTTGTGTAGCAACTTTACAGGGCTTCATTATTCAAAGTTTTTTTCTTTGAATATCCCTCCGTTGCTATAATTTAATTGAGAAAGAGCGAGATAGTATAATAATAAATTGTGGTATTCTACGTGTCAACACGTGATTATTGCTTTTCTCTTTTTTATTTTTTCTACATAGCTTTGATGAATTGTAAAAAAACGAGGATGTTGAATAATGAATTTTCATGAATTGCTAAATAGTTTGGTTAAGAGAAAAAACAAGTCCATTCGATCGCTTGCTGCTGAAGCGAATGTTTCCTTTGGCCACTTAGCTCGTTTGTTGCGGGATCCTAATACGGGTGTGCCGACGATAACCGTTTTAGATGGTCTAGCTCCAGTACTTGATATTTCCTTCACTGAGCTTTTCCATGTTGCCAAGCGGCTTGCTCCTATCTGTGAAGTTCCTAAAGGACCGACTTTGTTCGGTCATAAGTGGCTGAGTGCTGAAGAGATCAATACTTTGTATCGCTCTTTGTTCCATGCTGTAGCTTTTCAGCATGGTGAGATGAAGAGTGAAGAATTGCGCCGTCATTGTATTGCAGTTGCTTTTCAAGATGAAATCTTTGAGGCTAATGAAGAAGGACGTACTTTTGTGGCACCAGAAATATCTGATTCTGCTTTGATGGATAAGTATTATGTCAATACATTAAGCGATATAGAAGCTATGCCTGAAGATGCTGTGGAGCGTCTATTGGTGTTTTTCAAGCTAACGCATGTTGATCCTGATGAGTTTATTTATCTGATCAATGGTTTTCATCCTGATGATTTCACCCATAATTGGGATGCGCCCAACCTACGACATAAGCTATTAAAGCTATCAGCCTGGCAAAAAGAAGTTTCTGCTTATCTTCTGGAAGGTTCGGATGCTACTTTCGATAAGTACCTATCTTTTTGGACAAACCACTACTTTGCTGAAAAAAGCGGTCTGCCTTTCTATCGAAAGTCAAAGTTCAGAGCTTACCTGATGAGAGTGAAGTTGAACCTAAGTATGAGGTCAACGTCCACAGCACAGGCAAGGTTACGGAAATTGTGATTCGACTGCCCAACGATTATGCTGGGCAAACGACGAAAGAGATTCTGGCTTTGCTTAATAAGCGGTTAAAGTAAGGGTCCCTAGTCCATGATGACAGATTTCATGCGACAGGTGTATAGGGTATAGCCATAGAAATGGGCTGTAAGCGATTGTATAGGCTTAGGACTTGGACCTGGACTCAGGCTTAGGCTCAAGCTCAAGGCTTAAGCTAAAGCAAAGAGCTATTCCCCCGCTGTATAGATACTGGTGACTGAAATGCGACCGTGGCCTAAGTCTCTGCTTGTTTTGCCGCGAGCGTCTTTGTGGTGAAGTCCTTGTCTTTCTTGATGGTGAATTTGCATACGAGCGAAGGTATGGCGTAGTCCATGATAAGTAAGGGCGCCTTTTTCACCTTCTGAGAGGTTGTGGCCGCTTTTGGCTCGGTCAGCTAACTGAATGGAACTTCGGTGATTGGCGATAAAGTTTTTGATCTTCTTTTTGAACTTTTCTACTTGGCCTTTTCCATCCGGTGAAAAGAGATATTTCTTGCCAGGCTTTGTTCTTTCTAAGGCTTCTTGTAAGCATTGCCTGGCGTTGGTGCTAAGGGGAACATCGCGCAGTTCGAGAGCTCGGTGTTTACCGCCTTTGCCACGAATCATTAAGTTACCACTGGTGAGGGCTTCTTGGGCTTGGTAGCACGTTAGAGATGCCATTTCGTTGATGCGCAAGCCCATGGTCCAACCAGCTTCAATGGCCATGGCTATTTCTTTTTGACCTAATTGGACAGCCTTTTCTTGCATGGATTGAATTTCGTCTATCTCCCAGGCTCGATCGGAACGACCATCTTTGCGAGCCAGTAAGCCAAATTCGCGGTTTAAGCGTGCGCTGTCTAAGGGATTGCGTACTAATTCATAGCGCCGTTCCTTGGCAGGGATAAAGCCGTGGTAAAAGCGGATGGCTGACAGATCATTGATAATAGTGCCGTCGGAGATACCTTCTGCTTTTCGGTGTTCTACGAAAGAGCGCAAATGCTTGTTGCTAATGTTGCCGATCTTTTGTAGGCCTCGAGCAGTGGCGGCCCATCGTAAAAAGAGTTGCATGCTTTGGATATAGCGCCGTTTGCTTTCGATACCATTGGCATTTACTTGTCTGACCAAGCGCTGAAACTGCCTGCCTAAGTCTGTGACAGCTTGCTTTTCTCCCAGTTGCGGGGTCCAAATGTAGTGGCGCATAGGTATGTTCACCTTCCCTTTCTGTGAGGTAGACTTTCTTCATCATCGGGTAAACATTGTCGAGGTATCAAAATTACTGCATACTATGTGTGAATTTGTGGGTGTGGTGGGACAGTCTCAGGCTATCATCATCGGTTGAGCAAAGCGGGGGTGCCCTTACTTCTGTACAGAAGCGCCATTATAGGCCGGGCTTGTTGTCCATTTATCAGTGTGCACTGGAGGATAAGCCTCTGGACAACGAGGTGATTTATGAACGCTCACCTTGAAAGCGTTTTTGCAAAATATATTTTTCAGGATGATTGTCCTGGTTGAAAAGGATTTTTAAGAACGCAAAAAAACCAACCGGATAAAATACTTCCGCTTGGTTACGCTTTTTGTTGATCTCGGGCAGACCAACAGAATTTATGTTAATAATTTTCCTTAAAAAAGGTCTTCAAGACATACTTATCTTAGGGTCTCTTTTCGTTACCTGTTTTTACGAACTTTTTTACGAACATATTCAGGCTCAAAAGAGACTCGAACTTCTTTCATCGACTCCCAAAGTAACTTCGGTAAACCGTCACTGTCGGAACCGAGGTTGATTTTGGGCAGAGCTTCAGAATTGTTGTTGCTTTTTCTTGAAGAAAGGTCTTCAAGTCATACTTCCTAACGTCCTTTTTTCTCGCCGCCTTGGTTCAAGACGATATGCAAGATCAAAAAGACGCGGACTTTTATCCACCGACTCCCCAAGATAACTTCGGTGAACGAATCAATACAGCGATTCCTCCGTCACTGTCGGAACCGGGAAAGTTCATGCATGAATTTAGAGGAATTTTCATCATAAACCATTTCTGTTCCCGGCATCTGCATCTGGAATCACTCTTGCGAGAGTCCCTTTGCAGTTCCTCTGAGCTTAGGCTCTAGAGTTAAAATAATAAAGATGCTATGGGAGAAGCATAGCATCTTTTAAGTGGGGTGTAAAGGGGGTATAACAAACCGCTGGATCACTGTAGCTTCGGTGCAGTCCTATCTCTCTCGGAAACCAGGGTGACCTCGATGGGCTTTATAGTTAGCTTAATAATTTCAATGCATTCAAGAACGATATGGAGACATGTAAAGTAGATTTCTTATGGTATTGGAAATGCTAAGTTACAATTAATTTTTTCGATGTTAGAACCTTTCCGGATGATACTGCCTTGGTAAGTTTATCTAAGCGAGCATTTTTACCCTTTTTAAACAGGCTCTATAAGCATGATTTATTAAATAATTTTGTAGTCACTTATTACCTTATTATTTAGTAAACCATAAAGGTAGCAACAAGACTCCGAATGCTAACTTGAACATTGTTTCTTCTTTCTTTTTATTTCCTTTTGAAACATTCTTTATCTTATTTGCGATTGAAACATTATAAATGTTATGTTTAACATTGTCTAAATTTAGAGTACCTTTGGGGTACATTTCAGACTCACAGCTTTTTGGATTACCATATGAAAAGTATACCCTACAATTAATTGGTCTGGCTTCGTATATTGAACATGAATTATTTGTTAAAAAGGGACATTTTACATTTTTACGTGTGTATTCAATGCTCTTTTGTTTATTTCCATATTCAAAGGTATCTATAATTTCTTCCATTTTTTGATGCCAGTTATCAAAGTTTTTGTGCAAACAATCCATAGTGCCCTCAGTAACGTTATTTCTAATCCAGTTTGAAATATAAAAATACTCAACTTCCGTTGCCAATATAGGATATTTACAGCATCCTGAACAATCTTTTTTACAACTAGGAAATGTATTCGTTTTTTCATGGAGCAGTTTTAAAAAGTTATCTAACATGTGTAGCTGCTCATAATGCCACAAGAGAATATTATCTTCGAACTCTTCTTTTTTCAAAATGGCATTTATTATGGTATCCCCAGCGTTTTTAGCCATTATTGCAGCAGTGTAATTGACGTCTTTTGCTTTTTTAATGTAAGAACTTACATTTGAGTTCAATCAACCATCCCCTTTCAATCTAATTATTATGATTGAAACAGAGGATTTATTAATTTTTTGCTATTAAAAACCCCTATGTTGTATAACCTGAAACTGAGCAAAAAAAGAAACCCTCTCAAAGCTAAGGGGCTAGGGGTTCTCAGCGATTTGCTGTACCTTATCACGATCGGTGATAGTGTTCTTCTTCTATATGATCAATGCCCCACTACAACAGGTTTTGCAGTAACCATTGGCTATGGTAATTGACAAGTTCATTGTTCAAAGGCTCAGTAAAACTCTTCCAGTTTCTTTTAAAAGAACTTGTTACTTGATCAAGATTTAGTACAGTACTGTTGCCTACCTTCTACCTCCCCTGCTTTGCCAACTTCATCGCTTCCTGTCAGGTCACATTCAAATCTATCATCAATTCCACCATTTAAGATAGCAGTTTAGGTCTTTCTTGATATTTTCTTGAATCAAGCTATCCAACATAAACGCATACATCCTGTTCAAATCATGTGATGTCTCTACCTTTGTATCTAACATACTCATCAGCTCGCCAAAGATATATTGTGTTCGTTTTTTCACTTGGTTGGTTTCAGAGTAGTTCCAATGGTTCCTTGGTAGAGGAGCAAGGCCAATTCCCTGGAGTTGCCGTCATGATGGCATTGGTATGGCTAAAGCAAGTATAAAGTAGTTATTGGTACACTAGCAGAGCTAAACCCAACTATATCAAGGCTTTACTTCCTTGTTTGTACTGTGAAGTTCGATGTTTAAGTAGTTAAGATGAGAGAAAGTTAATTATATCCATACCGTGATTTTCTGCAGCTTCTTTGAATCCGCATAAATATAATCTAGCACAACCATCCTCAGACACCAATGGACTATTAAATGAAAGACTCTTAAAAGGATTGAAGTCATTAAAAGATCGCGAAACAAATGAAAATGTATCATGATTTAACCAACTCATAACTGCAGGATCACAATGCCACTCTTTCTCATCAGCCATTGTGATTAAAACAATACGTCTATTTTTGCCATGTAGTCTTAACATTGAATTGAGCCAGGAATTATAGTGTAAATCCCCAAAAGAATACCCTACTATTAAAAGGCGTGAGCTGGTCAATAAAGAAAAATTAAATAGATGGTTGTATAGGCTGTATGGGTAATGTAATAGCTTATCCGACTTTCTTAATCCTGTAATGATAGGTCCTGCAATAGCTTCATCACTCGATTGTGCTGTATTCGTCGATCTGCCGAACCAAGTAGCTTTTGCTTCATTGTATGATTGATATTTATACAGGTCTTCAAATGAATCTTCTAAAGCATATTTATTTGAAGACCTAAATTTAGGGTATCCGTATAAAATTGAACCATGAAGGTGAACTATTCTAGAGTCATTTGTTTCCACAATATCCCTCGGATTAAATCTACAAAAGCCTTCGTCAATCCTTTCAAATCCATCCTTGTACACAGGAAGGCTTTTTTCTATACAAGTATCGTAATTCAGTGTGTAAATATCCCAATTAAATCGAGAATTTCCTTTATTCCAAAAATCATTATACCATTTATGTTGATTTTTGGGATCGTAGTTGTAATCATATCTGTATATTTCATCAGCTATTTCTTCAATCAAGTCTTTCTTTGCTAATAGAATCAAGTCATCATTAAAATAATCTACATTGTTCTTCTTAACAAAAGCAGATATTGGAGTCTTGTATTTTTTTGCTGTTTCTGCTCTCCAGCTCCTATTTAGCGAGGTAAGCATTTCCAATACATGAAAAATATCTTCAAAATTACCCTGGTTATTTTTGTATGAATTATTTAATGTTTTTGCAATATTATTAATAAAATCTACGTTTTTTCCCTGAAAAATTTGCTTTTTATTCCTAACTTTTGATGTTAAATCTGTAGCTAATGGACCACCGATTTCTATGCTTGAACCTGCCCCAAGAAAAGCAGTAACTCTTTTTTTCTTGTTTAACCCTAGACAATGTCCAACTTTTTTCCACATAACTATTACACCCCTTTTTTATGAATGCAAAAACCAGCTTTTGAGCTACTTTGCATAGCCCAAGCTGGTTTTTAACGTCTTACAACATTATAAAACAATAGTAAACTCAAAGCCCTCAAATACCCGCTTCTGTCATAAGCTCTCGCAAATTTCTCCTGCCTTCTGATAGTTTGACAGCAAACTCAAAGCTTTCTCCTTCAATAATATGTTATCAGGTTCTATGACCGTACCTCTAAAAACAAAATTAAAAACCAACTAAACAGACTGCTTTGCACAGTCCCTAGCTGGTTCTCTAGTCGACTATCAATCGGTCACAATTTGATATCTGCATCTTTTAGCGAATTATACCACAAAAAGAACTAAAAGCATGTCGAAAGTTGTCATCATTCTCACAAGGAAGGCATTTTTTTCACCGTTCTCTACACCACCACATACGGGTCCAAAACCCTTCTAACCCACCCCGCCAGCCCCTATAGCTCGGCAACAAATTAAACTGCATTACCTCTCTAAGCCTATTGACCTCACCCTTCTCAAAATGCCCTATGAGCTAACCTTTCACTGAATCAGCTACTACCCTAATTACTATCCCGCTTCTTAATGATACCAGAGCTAAATACTTGCTCTCTTCTTTGCTCAACATCATTACACAAGCTCTCTGATACCGTCCGTAATGCAGAATCTAACTCAAGCTGACACTCTGAGCACCGTTTACCTGAAACTATAGGCTTACTACAGCTTTCGCATTGTAAGTTGACACCTGAATGATTTTTTAGCTCTATGAGGTCTTCTTCTATATAACGAAGAATTGTTTCTTCGGGTATGCCTGTGGCTTCTACTATTTCGATAAGGAATGCGTTTGGATGATCGTAAATATAGTCTCGGACTTTTCTGAATGACTCTTCATCTTCCTTGATGCATTGAAGACACATCCTGTTGATATTTTGATAAGTGACATACAGTTGATTACAACGAAGACAATTCTTTAGGCTTATTCCATTGCTCCCTTTGTTTGTGCCTACGCCACCACAGAAGGTTCCAAGACCCTTCTTGCTTCATGTCGCCAGGCTTTGTAGGTTGGCAACAGGTTAAATTGCATAACCTCTCCCACTTTGTTGACCCGACCATTCTCGTAATGACCAATAATCAGATCAAAGGCTTTTTGAAGTTTACTACTTATGTTGCCAAGCTCATTCGATGACAGTTCTGGGAGAATTGCTTGTATACTTTTTTCGACTTCTGCATAGCCCGTTAGAACGTCTTCCATAAGCGTTATAGTCGATTCTATCTTGCCTTTTTTGAGCTGGCTATGGATGTGTTCTAAGCCTTCTTCGATAGTTTCGGAAAGTTCGAGAATACGGCGGAGGATGTCGGTTTGATCTTTCATTGGATCAGCTCTGTTCTTCAATTAGAAGCAAATGCTTGTTACATATCTACCTTCTAATTCAACTTGTTTCCGTTAACGCATTAATAGACTGTTCAGCTTTAGAAAGTAAATCTTTATAATGTTTTTCTCTTTCCTGTCTTTTACTTTTGAACTCTTCCAACTGCTTCTTATCATGCTCTATTGTCATCTTTAGTGATTCCAATATTTCCTCATTAAAAAGCTTGTTAGCTTTAATGTGATGATATCTTTCTTGTGATTTTAATAATTTTTCTTCTAAGTACTTTTCTGAGCCTTCAAGACTTTTTAATTGCTCTGTGAAGCTAGTTCTTAGCGAACTAATCAACTCTAATTCTTTACTCATTTTTACTCCATTAAAATTCATGAATGCTTATCCCAATAACTGCAGAACAGACTGTGGAGCTTGGTTCGCTTGAGCCAACATCGCTTGAGAAGCCTGAGCCAGAATGTTATTCTTAGTCATCTCCATAACTTCTCTAGCCATATCTACGTCACGAATACGAGACTCGGCAGCTTGTAGGTTTTCAGAAGCATTGTTAAGATTCGAAATGGTGTGCTCCAGGCGGTTTTGGAATGCACCAAGAGAAGAACGTTGTTCTGATACTTTTTCAATGGCTGTTTGCAGTGTTGTAATCGCCTCTTGAGCTCCTTCTTTTGTGCTCAAGTCAATGTTCTTAATTCCAATCGCTTCGCTTCTCATATCTGTAATACCAATTTCCATGGTATGTCCTTGATTCGCTCCGATTTGGAACTCGGCTTTGAAGGTACTTCCAATGATATCAGTGGCAGCTCTATCAATACCATCTTTTATTTCAATGGAATTTCCTGCAATACCTGGTTCTTTTGCAGTGATTATTAGTTTATTTAAGTCAGCACCAGATCCTGCTTGAATAGTGACGTTTTTAAGCTTTTGTCCTATTTGAGATTCAATAGTTTTAAGAATTTCATCAATATCGTCATCTGGATTTGCTCCTGACAAAGCAGAACCACCCGACACTCCTGCTAAGGACAAGTCTACGGCAAAATCAGCTGTTCCTTCATATTTACCATTATTACTATGATAGAATTCAATGGTTTCATCTCCAATGGTGAATCCTTTGCCTGTTAAGAATTTGATAGCTCCATCTGCTGTTAAATCTCCGCTGTTAAAGTAATCTGTGTTGGATTCTGCTATTCCTGATTTAAGCACTTCGTTCTTTAAATTTTCAATTGTGAAAGAGTCAATTGTAACTGCCGCTCTTTCACGTACTTCTGCTTCACCACTAGCTACTATTACTGAATCCTGTACTAGGTTAAAGCCAGTTTCTCCATTTACTGTTATATTAGCGTCGTCAGTCAATCCTAGAATTTTGGACGAGTCATCATGATGTGTAACCGAAATTTGTGCATTTGGACCAGTTGCTGTACTTGTTAATACAAGTTTGCCATCAGCATGTGAAACTGTAATAGTGCCTGCTAAGGCAGTCGCATCTATATCTGCTTGAAGTGCTGCTACCAAGGTGTCTTTAGCAGCATCACCAGATGTACTATATGAATCCCCCAGTGCTTTTACGTTAGTAAGAGTAACAGCTACCGAGTTTATTGTTAGAACAGCGTCAATATCATCGTCTAAATCAATTGAGGCGGCTAACGCAGCATGAGCTGTAAAAACTGCTGGTGTTGGTCCTTCTGTGTTTGCCATAAGAGAGTCCTGACTTGAAGATCCCAGAACGGAGATTGATTGACCTTCTCCTGTTGCTACAGAATTTATGCTTAGTACTGCTTGGTCACGTGACAATACATAATTAGATTCATCAATATTTTGATTTTCTGTCATAGCTGCTTGTAATGCTTCTTGGATTCTGCTCATTATGAAGTTTTGATTGGCGTCACCTTCCACTAATGTAAGCGTAACTTCATTACCTGCATCTTTGACTTCAAATGTGTTCGCTTTAGGATTAGTACCTTCGCTTACCGTTTCAATATTTAGCTTAATGGAGTTACCATTGAATTTGAAAGTGAATTCTTCTCCATCTATGTCATCTGCACCTTTACCAGTATCTAGAGAGAGCTGCATACTTGCACCCTTAGCAGGTTCAATTTTACCACCTGTAAGGTTCGTTTGGGAAATGCCACCTGTTGCCGCTAGCTTTAGTGCCCCAATTTCTTTAGGTGCTGAGCCGTCCCCTTTTAAGAGCTTTTGGGTGTTAAATTCAGTTGTGTCAGCAATTCTATCAATCTCGTTGCGTAACTGTTCGATCTCATTTTGAATGGCACCTCTGTCAATTCCAACGTTTGTGTCGTTGGATGATTGAACTGCCAGCTCTCTCATTCTTTGAAGAATTGCATGGGTTTCGCTTAATGCACCTTCTGCTGTTTGAATGAGTGAAATGCCATCTTGGGCATTACGGCTTGCTTGATCGAGACCTCGGATCTGGGCACGCATTTTTTCGGAGATGGATAGACCTGCAGCGTCATCGCCAGCTCTGTTAATGCGAAGACCTGAAGCTAGCTTTTCCATGGAGTTTTGGGATCCAGCCTGGTTGACACCCAACTGACGATGCGTGTCTGTACTAAACTTACAAAAAAAGAAATCAAATGAAAAAATACAATGATAACGCATTCTTGCATATCATTGTATTCTTCATTCAATCCTACAATTAAGCACTATTCTGTTCATCTTGGCACCGTGTTGGCTGTTCATAAGGTCGCTTGTGCTTCATTACGCTGTAGACGATATTGACCAGTCTGCGCATGACACATACCATGGCTTGTTTCTTCTTTCGGCCTTCGGCGATTTTCTTTTGGTAGTATTCGTACATAATAGGGTTGGCTTCTTTGCGAATATGGGTCAAGGTCATGGCATAGAAAGCTTTGTGTAGTTCTCGATTGCCTAGTTTGTTCGAGTATTTCTTCACGCTTTGGCCTGATGAGTGCTCATAAGGAGCGATGCCAGCGAGCTTGGCCAGTTTACCGCTGTTGGAGAAGCGGTTGATATCGCCGATGGAAGCGATCAAGGTGGCCGCCAAGACGGTATCAATGCCTGGAATGCTCTTTAATGGGTAATCGCTCTGTCCTACCAGCACTTCTAGCTTGCTTTCTAAGTCTTTTACTGTTCCAATCAAGTTCTCCATGTTCTCTAGATGCGTTTTAATCAGCATGTTTCTTTCTTCTTGGTAGCCCGTGTCCATCCAACCGTTTTTCTCGACTGCTTTAAGAATTTTTGCGGACAAGTCTTTGGGAGCGGAGCGGTTAAACTCTTTAAGATACTTTTGTAGCGACTCTTGGCTTACGCCTTGGAGCAGATCCGGTGAAGGGTATTTTATAAAAAAGCCTCTTGCCGTTCTGCTCTCAAAGTCTTTGAAGAAGTCTGTGTAGTTGGCATAATGATGAATCAGCATGTTATGTATGCTATTTTTCAGTGATGTGATCATCTGAATATAGTGGTTGCGACTCGTTAGAGTTTGTCGAACAGCCATGTAGAAGTCCACTGGGTTGGCGGTAGGCATGGAATCAAGTTCGTTGATTAAGTTTTTGCAGATCAGATGGGCATCGTTTTTGTCTGTTTTGCTCTTGTTGATACCAGCGTTTCTTCTCTTTTTCGTCCAGGCGGAGTTTACTTCTTTCACCTGTTGATTCTGATCAATCAGGAACTTCGCTAGGGAACGACCGTAAAAATTTACATCTTCCAGACCAAAGATGACGGCTTTGTCTTTGCTGGCTTTTAGCACGTTCTCTAGAAACTTTGGAAAGTAATTGGGTGAATTTTTGATAGTGAAGGTTTTGATGGGTTCTCCAAAACAATTGCAAAGTATGGCTACATGATTCATTTTGTGTAGGTCTATGCCCACAAAGTTGTATTGAGTGCGATCCATGCTGGTCATGTAATTACCTCCATCATTTCTATAGTTAGGGTGAAAGACAGGAAAAGCGACAACGTCAGTTTTAGCCTTGACCATCTACTTGACAGTTGGCATTGATAGGTAAAGTCTTTTTTCTCCTGCTTTCCAAAAATGCGGCGAATAGAAATCACCTTTTCATTAAAAGAAAACATGATTCCTCTGGCAAACTCCTTTTTGTGGTTCCTGTAACCATTGGATTCCTGTTCACTGAAGGCACGTAACCTTATGAATCTCAAAAAGACTCTTGGCAGAAGAATCATATATAGATAGCTCTGCTATAAAGAAGGTAATAATGATACAACGTCAGTTAAGCGTAAATCTTCACTCTGTCAAAGAGCGGTTGTAAGATTCGCAATGATGCGTAAGTATTTCACTATTACCGGTGAAAAGAAGCTATCTCTTAGACCTTGGGAATAGACAAAACAAAAACGACTGCCGCGCTGGCACTTTATTTCTCTTTCATGTCTTTGTAGGAGATGTTAAAATAAGGATAGATACTACTTTAGAGGTGGTGGTCTTCATTTCAAAATCAAAAAAATCATCAAAAGGTAAAGGCAAAGCGACGAATCAGTACGACACAACGGTAAAAGAAATCTTTGAAGATAGCTCTGAAGCGTTTATTCAGTTTTTCGCAGGTGAAAACTACGAGTTAGACAGTACGATGACCATAGAATTTCCGAAAACGGAAAGTCGTCGGGCTGATGAAGTTTTCATTGTGAATGGGCCTGAGGGAAAAGCGGTATGTCATATTGAGTTTCAAAGCTACAATGATACGAACATGCCGTACCGCATGTTAGAGTATGTTTTGAAGGTTCATCAACGAAAGAAACTACCTATAAACCAATTGGTTATCTACTTTGGCGGAGATAAACTGAATATGGAAGAGCGAATCAAATACTACATTGGACCTGGAAGATATCTTGACTTTTCCTATCAGATCATTGATCTTGGCGGTATGCCTTTCGAAAAGATTCTCAAGCAAGGCAACCCCAAGCTTTTTGCTCTTTTACCTGTTACAGAGCGCAATTCCTACAGAAAAAACTCCGAGGAGCACTTAACCAAAAGCACTGATGCTATCATGAACAGTTCCTTGCCACTTAAGGAGAAACGGCAGGTTCTCTTTCAAGCTAGTCTCTTAGCGGGTCTTGTCTATCAAGAAGAGTTGATCGAAAAAGTCTTTGCGGAGGTGGAGAACATGATTAACATTGAAGAGTCTTCTACGTATCGACGTATTATCAGAAAAGGAGAAGAACGCGGTCAAAAAATTGGGCTGGAACAAGGCCAAAAGAAAGCATTAACAGAAATGCTAATTCAGCAACTAACAGCTAAGTTTGGAAAGCTCTCACCTGACTATTCAGAGCGTATTAAAGAGCAGGAGCTTGAGACATTGCAGGTTCTGGTTGTTAAGATCTTTGAGTTAAACAAACCAGAGGATCTTGAGGAATACCTTCATTAAAAAATCGTTACTGATTGGACTATGCACAGGCTTATTGGAGCTTGTGCTTTTTCTTTGCCAACTTTTCTTTTCGGCGTACTCCTACATCTCGCTCTTTTCTAACGCTTCTGTCATAACTCGCTTGCCTGGTCTTGTATAAACCATGGTGGTGTCTAAGCTTTCATGGCCCAGCACCGTTGCCACAGTAACGATATCGGCACCTGATTGGAGCATGTTGGTGGCTGCTGTGTGACGGAGGGTGTGGGGTGTTAGGTTCTCGATTCCTGATCTTTGGGCGTAGTCCGTTAAGATCTGCTCTACTCGTCGGATTGATAGAGGATCTTGAAGGCAATCTCTTGATGGAAAAAGCCATTCTGTCTCTACTTTCTTTTGCTCTCTTTCTTCTAGCCACTCTTGGATTACTTTTCTTGCTTCATTGGGAACAGGCACTTCTCGCCACTTGAATCCTTTGCCTGAGCGGACGGTTACAAAACCTTGTCGTTCGCCTATGTTTATGTCTGTGGTTTTTAAGCTAACGACTTCTCCAACTCTTAGTCCACAAGAAAGCATCAATCGGATTAGAGCTGTATCACGTGCTTTTGCTTTTCTTTCAACCTGGCGAAGCAAGCGGTTCTGCTCTTTGCGTTCTAATGCTTTTGGTGGGCTTTTCTGTTGCCTTGCTAGCTTGGGGAATGTGGGCAGACGGTCTATGTAGCCTACTTCTTCTGCCCACTTTAGGTAGCTCTTCATTCCGATGAGACGGCGGTTCAAGCTGGCTGGCTTCATGGAGCGATTGTTGCGAAGATAGGACTGGTATTCACGCAGATCTATCGATGTGATCTCTTCTGGCTTTGGAATGCTTCCTTGCGACTGTTGGTGCCACGTGCAGTACGACATGACGTCTTCTGTGTAAGCTTCTATTGTTCTTAGCGAAGCTCCACGCTCTAGGAGGAAGCTTTGAAATGACTCTAAAAAATTAGACGAAGCTTTTTTCATGGCTTATTTGATTCAATCCTTTCCTATTAAATAGGGTTATGCGAAGGCTTTGTTTCGCCTAAGACCGATTAGCTGTAGCTGTTATGTGAAGTGGTGTTGATTCCGGTGAAAAAGGATTATCTCTTCTACCAGAAGTGACCTAGCAGAGCATCTTCCTTTCACTCCCTGTTTTGAAAAAGGTACACGACTTACGACCAACTACTCGGTGAAAACTTAATTGTTTTTAGTTCATGCAAAGCTGGTCTTTCCTCTTCGATGCATTGCATTGCTCTGTCTGCTTTGTCGTTGTCCTGTTACCTTACCTTAGTTACCTTGCATTGTTAGTTTTGATGGTTAGCTTCTTTGTAAGCTTTGTTAGCTTTGCTTGTTAGCTTCGTTACCAGTATGCAAATTGTTACATGTAGCTTGTTGAGCGAGCTTGATTATTACCTTCACTGGGTGTGTTTCCTTTTGTTCTTCATTTGCTCTGTCTATGATGTAACAGCATGGGATGGATTACCAAACCTAGTCATTTGACGACTTGCGTGTCGACTTGCGAAATTCCTAAGGGTTCGCAAGTCGACAAATCGACAAGTCGACAAGACGTTAAATTTATATCTACCAATTACATATCAGGATTTACTATTTAAGGTAATATGCAATGATTCGCTAACTCTCTATGAATTGATACTTTTTATTCCAGTGAAATAAGAAATTAGCTTCTTAGAGTTACTTTATGGAAAATGAGTTACTTACTTATTAAATGTACTTAATTGTTATTTTTTTACTTATCTATCTTTAATAGGTAAAGTAAGTTTACTTCGTTGAGTTACTACAATTTCTATTTCACTGGAAATACCCTGTCGATTTGACGACTTGTCGACTTGTCGATTTGCGAACCCTTAGAGATTTTCGCAAGTCGTCAATAAGTTCGACAAGTCGTCCACTTTCGAGGCTGTAATGGATATCCACAAGCTCACAATCTTCAAGTTAGCAGTAGGTCATCCAGAAGTCGTCTACCTTACAGATACCCACAAGATATCCAGATACCCTCAACCTTCAGTGCATCACCAAGATGTTCATAAGCCATTAAGTATCAATCTTCAAAGAGAAACGACATAACCATCCACAACTTATCAACCTTCAAGGTAGTGATAAGATATTCACAAGCCGTCTATCGCCAAGCATCACTAAGCATCAACAGGGTATCCACAGGTATCCACGAATCAATAATCCACCTACAAGTAAAGTCGACGTTCAAACCTCAAGGCAACGCCCAGTACCAGCATGCGTTTTTCTCTTCACCGGATGGTTTATAAGATCTCACTTTCAGCTTCTCACGAACTTTTCTGAGTTGATAAGTCGTAAAACCATGAGCTTGGGCTTTCTCTTGTACTTCCTTCGCTTCTTTTGGTCCTTCTGATAGTTCAGCTCTTAGGAATACTTCTACTTCTTTCAGTGCTCCATCTTTCTGAGGAATTTGGTTCATGATCTCATCAGCATCTACATCTCGCTCACCAGTCCAGACGAGTCCTTCTTCTGCGATCATAAAAGCTTGGCCTTTCCCTTTCTCTGCTAGGTTGCTTTTGAGATGGAGCATAACTCGCTCTTCAGATGGTTCTGGGAGTTTGCCGACAGCTAAGACTGAGCGTGCTGCGCCTGTAAAGTCAATGGAGCCCATGCCACGGTAGATCGCTTTGTTGCCTGTTGCTTTGGCTAGATGCCGAATGACAAGTACAGCCGTTTGATATGTTTCTGCCATGGTCGATAGGTTAGAGAGTATTGGGCGTGTCTCATTGGCTCGGTGCATGTCTATACCGGGACCTAAGAAGGCTTGTAAGGGGTCGATAATGACGAGCTCTTTTTCGGCAACAAACGAAAAAGAACTTTGACAAAGCGTACTTGTCAAAGTTCTTTATGTTATGGGGTTGATATACCAGTTTGGTAATTTTAAGCCTACACTGGTCTTTGCGACTTGTCTGGCTTCTTTTGCAGGGAGTAACGGGTTTTCATCGAGGCCTAGAAGGATGCGAATCTCTCTAGGGTTTAGGTAAACGCCTAAGTGCTTGTAGAGCTTTTGCCGAACTGGTTTGGGACCTTTCTTTTTGTATAGGTCTCTATAAAATTCAGCACTTTGAGTGTCTAAAGCGATCTGGAGCGGCTGGCTCATGGTTAATCACCTTCTCTGAATAATAGGTTTTGTGTAGCAACTTTACAGGGCTTCATTATTCAAAGTTTTTTCTTTTTGAATATCCCTCCGTTGCTATAATTTAATTGAGAAAGAGCGAGATAGTATAATAATAAATTGTGGTATTCTACGTGTCAACACGTGATTATTGCTTTTCTCTTTTTTATTTTTTCTACATAGCGTTGATGAATTGTAAAAAAACGAGGATGTTGAATAATGAATTTTCATGAGTTGCTAAATAGTTTGGTCAAGAGAAAAAACAAGTCCATTCGATCGCTTGCTGCAGAAGCGAATGTTTCCTTTGGCCACTTAGCTCGTTTGTTGCGGGATCCTAATACGGGTGTGCCGACCATAACCGTTTTAGATGGTCTAGCTCCAGTACTTGATATTTCCTTCACTGAGCTTTTCCATGTTGCCAAGCGACTTGTACCTATCTGTGAAGTTCCTCAAGGACCGACTTTGTTTGGTCATAAGTGGCTGAGTGGTGAAGAGATTAATACTTTGTACCGTTCTTTGTTCCATGCTGTAGCTTTCCAGCATGATGCACTGAAGAGTGAAGAATTGCGCCGTCATTGTATTGCAGTTGCTTTTCAAGATGAAATCTTTGAGGCCAATGAAGAAGGACGTACTTTTGTGGCACCTGAAATATCTGATTCTGCTTTGATGGATAAGTACTATGTCAATACAGTAAGCGCGATAGAAGCTATACCTGAAGATGCGGTGGAGTGTCTATTGGTGTTTTTCAAGCTAACGAATGTTGATCCTGATGAGTTTATTTATCTGATCAATGGTTTTCATCCTGATGATTTCACCCATAATTGGGATGCGCCCAACTTACGACATAAGCTATTAAAGCTATCAGCCTGGCAAAAAGAAGTTTCTGCTTATCTTCCAGAAGGTTCAGATGCTACTTTCGATAAGTACCTATCTTTTTGGACAAACCACTACTTTGCTGAAAAAAAGCGGTCTGCCTTTTTGTCGAAAGTCAAAGTTCAGAGCTTTCCTGATGAGAGTGAAGTTGAGCCTAAGTATGAAGTCAATATCCACAGCACTGGCAAGATTACGGAAATCGTGATTCGACTGCCTAATGATTATGCTGGGCAAACGACGAAAGAGATCTTGGCTTTGCTTAATAAGCGGTTAAAGTAAGGGGCCATAGTCCATGTGACAGATTTCATGCGACAGATGTGTATTGTATAGCCATAGAAATGGGCTGTAAGCGATTGTATAGGCTTAGAACTTGTACTTGGACTCAGGCTTAGGCTCAAGGCTTAAGCCTTAAGCCAAAGCAAAGTGCTATTCCCCCGCTGTATAGATACTGGTGACTGCAATGCGACCGTGGCCTAAGTCTCTGCTTGTTTTACCACGAGCGTCTTTCTGGTGAAGCCCTTGGCTTTCTTGATGGTGAATCTGCATACGAGCGAAGGTATGGCGCAGTCCATGATAGGTAAGGGCTCCTTTTTCGCCTTCTGAAAGGTTGTGGCCGCTTTTGGCTCGGTCAGCTAACTGGATGGAACTTCGGTGATTGGCGATAAAGTTTTTGATCTTCTTTTTGAACTTTTCTACATGGCTTTTTCCGTCCGGTGAAAAAAGATATTTCTTGCCAGGCTTCGTTCTTTCTAAGGCTTCTTGTAAGCATTGCCTGGCGTTGGTGCTAAGGGGAACATCGCGCAGTTCGAGAGCTCGGTGTTTACCGCCTTTGCCACGAATCATTAAGTTACCACTGGTGAGGGCTTCTTGGGCTTGGTAGCACGTTAGAGATGCCATTTCGTTGATGCGCAAGCCCATAGTCCAACCAGCTTCAATGGCCATGGCTATTTCTTTTTGACCTAATTGGATAGCCTTATCTTGCATGGATTGAATTTCGTCTATCTCCCAGGCTCGATCGGAGCGGCCATCTTTGCGAGCCAGTAAGCCGAATTCGCGGTTTAAGCGTGCGCTGTCTAAGGGGTTGCGTACCAATTCGTAGCGCCGTTCCTTGGCAGGAATAAAGCCGTGGTAAAAGCGAATGGCTGATAGATCGTTGATAATGGTGCCGTCGGAGATGCCTTCTGCTTTTCGGTGTTCTACGAAAGAGCGCAAATGTTTGTTGCTGATGTTGCCGATCTTTTGTAGACCTCGAGCGGTGGCAGCCCAGCGTAAGAAGAGTTGCATGCTTTGGATATAGCGGCGTTTGCTTTCGATGCCGTTGGCATTTACTTGCCTAACCAAGCGCTGAAACTGCCTGCCTAGGTCCGTGACAGCTTGCTTTTCTCCAAGTTGTGAGGTCCAAATGTAGTGGCGCAAAAGTAGGTTCACCTTCCCTTTCTGTGGGGTAGACTTTCTTCATCATCGGGTAAACATTGTCGAGGTATCAAAATTACTGCATACTATGTGTGAATTTGTGGGTGTGGTGGGACAGTCTCAGGCTATCATCATCGGTTGAGCAAAGCAGGGGTGCCCTTACTTCTGTGCAGAAGCGCCATCTGGCCGGGCTTGTTGTCCATTTATCAGTGTGCACTGGAGGATAAGCCTCTGGACAACGAGGTGATTATGAACGCTCACCTTGAAAGCGTTTTTGTAACATATATTTTTCAGGATGGTTGTCCTGGTTGAAAAGGAATTTAAGAACGCAAAAAAACCAACCGGATAAAATACTTCCGCTTGGTTACGCTTTTTGTTGATCTTAGGTAGACCAACAGAATTTATTGTTAATAATTTTTCTTAAAAAAGGTCTTCAAGACAGACCTATCTCAGGGTCTTTTTCGTTACCTGTTTTTAAGACGATATGCAATCTCAAAAGAGGCGCGAACTTTTTTCATCGACTCCCCTAGGCAACTTCGGTAAACCATTACTATCGGAACCGAGGTTGATTTTGGGCAGACCTGCAGAATTGTTGTTACTTTTTCTTGAAGAAAGGTCTTCAAGTCATACTGCCTAACGTCCTTTTTTCTCGCCGCCTTGGTTCAAGACGATATGCAAAATCAAAAAGACGCGGACTTTTATCCACCGACTCCCCAAGATAACTTCGGTGAACGAATCAATCAGCGATTCCTCCGTCACTGTCGGAACCGGGAAAGTTCATGTATGAATTTAGAGGAGTTTTCATCACGAACCATTTCTGTTCCCAGCATCTGCATCTGGAATCACTCTTGCGAGAGTCCCTTTGCAGTTCCTCTGAGCGTAGGCTCTAGCGTTAAAATAAAAAAGATGCTATGGGAGAAGCATAGCATCTTTTAAGTGGGGTGTAAAGAGGGTATAAATTAACATTGGAACAGTGTTTGCAACCTGGGTGCCTATCTCTCTCTGAAATCAGAGTAACATCGATGGCTTTATAGGTAGCTTTGTAATTTCAATTCTTTCATCAATGATACATATGAATTGTAAGTAAGATTTCTTATTAAGTTAAAATATTAATCCGAAATTCATTTTCAGAATATTCGAAATTGTCTTGGGGTCAGACCCTTGCTGGATGAGGCTGCCTTGGCAGGCTTATCCAGGCCGAGCAGATTAGCATCTCTAAAGCTAACTAGTTCTTTTGCCTTATCATTAATTTCATTCGAGAAAGAATGCCAGTACCAAGAATACCTTCTACCTTTGACACTTTTTATAGTATCCCTTAATGCAGTATCCCACTCCGCGGACCACCCCGATACTATCAATCCATACTCATCTAATATCCTCTTAAGAATCACAGTTAAAGGCTCTGAATAACTCTCTAGTTCATCTGTAATATTCTTAAATCTTGTATCTCTATAATCACCATGAATCTTCAAGACTGTGCAATCAGCGTGTGCTAAGGGCTTCATTCCTTCTATGTCGGAATCATGGTAAAGTATTTGATACTGGACATTCAATTCATCTAATGCTTGTTCAATTAAGCGGTCAAAGTTTGTTGTAACAATTACTTTTATATACCCCTGTTTTATTAATTCCGCTATTGCTTTATGGGCTTCAGTTGGTACCTTTCTACCTTCCTCTAAGTCTTCTTCTTTAGGCTCAAAAAATTCCTTTAGTAATCCATTCCGCTCTGAAGATGTTTTTGCTAGCATACCTATTACCTCATCATATAAAGGAGCCTTGCCAAATTTCTCTTGATACCATTTAATCTCATCTTGCTCATTCGAACCTTCTACTAGCATAATTCTCCTGCATAACTCTTTTAATACACCCCATCCTGTAGGGATGCCTGCAGAAAATGATATGCCTGAACCAAGTAATAAAGCATAAACACCCTTATTAGCTTCAACGGAAAAAGATAATGACATTAATTTTTCATCCATCAAATTGCCTCCTGTTCCTTGCCTCTACAGCTCTTCATATCCAAATTCTTTAAATAATGTATTTAATCGTTGCATTATATAATCATGCGCTCTTTCAGTTACTTGAAGGTGTGACTTCTGTCTATGTGTACAAATAATTTCATTGAAATTTGACTTTGGATTTGGGTATAAATCAGCTTGGAGTTCACGAGCAAGCTCTTTAAGGGTAATTCCTTCTTTGATAGGAGCCTTCAAAAATCTCCCACTAGTTAATTCCACAAAATAAGGGTATCTACCCCTTCTATCATTTGAATTAAAAGGTGCATTATCATCAACAATACTCTTCTCATTAAATCCTGATGTATATGCATAACCTACTATTATAGGAGTACCTTTTTCTTCTTTATCCGTACTTACCATAGTCATAAACAATAAGTTTCCTTCTTTTATTCCAGAAGGTGGTTTTGAAAAAAACGTACGTTTCCTATGTTCCTTTTTCCTTCTTTCAAAATAAGTCATATGGTTAGGAATACGGTTTTCACTGTTACCTTCAAACTTCAGCCATACACCAGTGTTTCGCTTTTGAGTATGCATTTCATCCTCTTCTTTTAGCATTTCCTCTAAGATGTCCCTATCCTTTTTAATATCTAATGTGCCGTTACCATGTAAATCTAGTTTTGCTCCCCACTTAACTTGATTTGGCTGTATTGTAACTGGCGACTGATTTTTCCTAGGCTTCTTTTGTGAGTGAGCTCTTCCAGTTACAGCATCATCACAGTATAGTTTTTCTTTGGCAATTCGGTCTAAGGTTATCTCCCAATCATTATCATTCTTGATGTCATTAAGCAAGCCATCAAAATAATTATTGCACTCCTTTGAGAACTCAGGTTCATCTTTCATCAAAATACCAAACTCATGATTTTTGTAGAAACCATTGAAAGTAAAATTTGCAGAACCCATTATTACAGATTCATTATCAAAAATATAAAGCTTTGTATGGAGTCCTTGAAGTGCATACATTTTTAAGCCAGCCTTTTTTAGACACTCTAAACCAGTAATGCTGCTAACTCCTTTTATAAAGTCTTCTCTATCAAAGCGTGTAATTAAGACACAGTCTAGTTCTATTTCAGTCTCCTCAATAAAATTTACTAAGGCTAATGCTGTTTTGTAACCTATGAATGGTGAAATAATTCGAATCTGTTTTCTAGTTGAGTCTAGTAATGAGAAGAACATACTTCCAAAATTCTTGTCTAAGAAGCTAATCGGCATGGATACTCACCCTTTTTATCGCATAGTTCAATTGTATATCTTCGCCATAATTTATTCCAATTCTAATGATTGTAACCTTATTTAATTTCGATTTCCTCTGCAAACTCTAAGTCTAATGTACGAATTAATAGGTTCCTGAATCCGTAGCAACAAACTAAACAAAACCCTCGAAAAATAGCGCAAAATCCCTTAAAAAAGAGTTAATTGGTTCTAAAGAAAGAATCAAAATCTCACCTATGGGGCCCCTGTGTTAAAGTTGTCGTAAGGACCTAAAAGACTATAATTAAGAAAATAGTGCTTTTAGGAGGACTCAACCATGTCAGGTCAACAAGGTCACGAGTACAGCCATAGCTTACCACCATCGCAAATCGTACCGGATTTAGCTGACAAAGGCATATCATAGTCAGGCTGGGAGATTTGGGAGAACGAAACAGGAGAGCATGCTTCTGAGCTTGTCAAAAGAGCTATCGTTTCAGAAAAAATCAAAGGACAATCTCTAGTACTTCACTCGAACAATGGAAGTCCCATGAAAGCATCCACTCTTCTCTTTCTTCTTGAAAAACTAGGCGTAAGCTCTCTAAAAAATCAAGGTTTTTTGTAGTATTTAGCAGATGGCCCTATTTATCTTCTTACTGTAATAACTGTAATACTGATTGAGGGTGTAGATTAGCCTGAGCTAACATTGATTGAGACACCTGAGACAAGATATTATTTTTAGTCATTTCCATCATTTGTTTGGCCATGTCAGTGTCACGAATAAGTGACTCAGCTGATGTTAATCTTATTTCATAATTTGAAGCATTTGCCAAAGAGTGTTCTAATCTGTTTTGGTATGCACCTACAGTTGTCCTTGCACTTGATACTCTACTGATTGCATGATCAATCATAGTAATTGCTGCATTTGCATTTACTTCAGAAGCTACTGACAAATGATCAATATTCAAATGTTTAGCTGTTACATTTGGTATTGATATTCTAGTACTATGTCCAGATTGACTTCCTGCTTGAATATTTAAGTGAAGAAACAAATCTCTTTCTTCTTCACTCTCACCATATACATTAAGCTCAAATGCTCCTCTTCCATTAGAAGAAGGCCAACTCCATGTAGCGTATGTTGGTCTATTATCATATATATATAATTTTCCTCCATCTGCTGCTAACTGTGAAAAATGCGTTACAAAACTTGTAGCATTACTCGGTACATGCGTCCCTATAGTAGGTATTCCTGAATTAGAAGTTGGATCATACACAAACCCTGACTGACCATATGCTGTTTCAATGATTTTATCTACTAAATCAGTTCCATTTGTAATTGCACTTACATCAACTTCCATTACAGGATTAGGGTCATTTAATCTTGAGGTATCTGGATTCCCATCTACAAACTTAATACTATAGGCTTTAGAACAAGTGCAACAGGTGTAGTAAACTCCTTTTCCAACTAAGTTGTAAACATCATTAGCTGAATTAATATTGCTAAAATCTATAATAGCGCTAGCATAATTGTTTGACCCATATGTATATGTATCTGTTATACCGCCAGTAGTTGTGATGTACTGAACATACTGATCCAAAGACCCAAGTGCTACTTTATTCCCGCCCTTATCATATTGTCCAGAAAGCAATGGCAACCCGTTAAATTCAGTATTATTAGCTATAGTACTTACTTGGTTTATTAATTGTGTTACTTCTATTTGCATTGAATTCCTATCTTCATCAGTATAAGTACCATTAGAAGATTGGACCGATAATTCTCTAATCCTTTGTAATGAACTATGTATTTCCGACATTCCACCTTCAGCTACTTGAACTAGAGATATACCATCTAAAATATTCCTTTGGGCTTGCACTAATCCACGAATTTGCGCCCTCATCTTTTCAGAAATAGCTAACCCAGCTGGATCATCCCCAGCTTTGTTTATTCGTAAGCCCGATGACAATTTTTCCATAGCAGTAGACGTTTTACTATTATTTTTTTTTAGCTTATTAAATGCATTTAAAGCAGCTATATTGGAGTTTATAATCATTAAAAATTCCACTCCATGCAACCTTTAGCTTTACTCGATTTTGTTCAAGTTTCGCAAAAGAAAATACCAACTTGAATATTTCTTTGGGCCATTGCTAGTTGCTAGTCCTCGGATTTGTCCTTTAGTATTCTGTTAGAGGTTGTAAGAGAAAAGATTTTTTGGTTTATTCTCAATCAAATCCGCCTCACTACATTAGGTAGCCCATGATACGGAAAAACAAACTACCATATACATCGTTGTAATTATGTTAAAACTTTAGGGAAATTGAAAAATATTCAAATAAACTTCAAAAAATCCCCACCTTAAAAAACAAGATGAGGATTCCGTTAATCTCCAAGTTCTATTTTGTTGCTAAACAGCTATCGGACAAAGATTCCTTTGGCAAAGGGATCAGTTGGTTCAGATCCCCATCTTGTTCAAAGTGGGGATTTTTTGGAGCTTTCGATCTAAGCTCAATCGTAAAAAGCTATTCTTGCTTTCTCATCGCCACTCATACCGTACTCATCAGAGTTGCATTTGGGGCAACGAGCTTTGGCTTTGATTCTGTAATGTCCATCTTCACAGTTGCCTGCATACTTTTCAATCTTCTCTTCTAACGATAGGCTTTTATCGCCTATTGGTATGTTCTTCATGATTTCATTCATTCTGATTGCCTTTTCTTTGCCACAGCTATCGCAATGCAAGAGATAAAAGTCTCTTCCGCCACCTTCTCGAACTTCAAAGCGTTCACCGCAATTTTTACATTGAGCTTGAAACTGTCTTCCCATCTATAATTCACTCCTTACTAAGTTGCGTATTTCATTACTGTACATTCATTATTGTGCGTAGCTTCTCATGAAAAAATTTTGGAACAAAAAGCTCTAATAGTGCTCATATGTGAGCTATTAGAGCTTTTTGTTACGTCAATAACTGTAGTACACTTTGCGGGCGCATGTTGGCTTGACTCAACATCACTTGGGAAGCTTGGTGCAAAATATTCATCTTCGTAAAATTCATGATTTCCTTAGCCATATCTACATTTCTAATACGGGACTCTGCTGCATGTAAATTTTCCGTTGTATTTTCAAGATTTTTAATGGTGTGCTCTAGTCTGTTTTGGTAAGCGCCTAGTTTACTTCTTTCTGCTGAAACTAAGGTGATAGCTTCATCATATTTTGTAATGGCATGTGAAGCTTTTTTGTGATTTAATACGTCTAAACCTCTTCCTGAATCTGATATTCCCAATGCAGCCGCTCTCATATCATTAAATTTGATAGTTATACTTTGCCCAGAATTGGCTCCTATCTGCATTAGCAGCTCACTGTTTTGCAACTCAGTTGAAGAAGGCCAAGTTAAGTTAAAGCCTGATAATGGTTGCTCTAAGTCTGCTACTACTACTGTTTGAGGAAGAATTGTTTCTGCTGTTTTCGCGTCAGATGGATCTCCTGTAATAGATGATCCAATAATTGAGCCAGTATCACCATCATTTAGGTTTATACCTGTCTTGTTTAGTAGATCACTTAAAGTTCGCACTTCAGCCCTCAGCTCTGCTGCCCATTCAGTTGTATTCGAAAAATTGATCTTACCTGTACCATTTAACATAGCAAAAACTTGATCTAAATTTCTGGAATCATCTGCTTTAAGAAGATCCATAACATCTTTAATTCCTTGGCCACCATTTTCTCTTATTTGCCAGTCCAAATAACGTGTTGCTACATAGGCTGTGGAATAGTCAAGGGGAGTGCTGTTCCAGTCCGAGTAAGCGCCAGTACCAATGTTATCAACAACCTTTGTTAGACCGGCATTTCCTCCACCATTTGAGTCAATGCTCCATTGCAAAAATTCATCATGACCGTGAATAAATTCTGCAGTACCTTCTTGAAACCATATAGACATATCCCCGAAGTTCATCGTTGTCATCATCACTGCGTGCACCATTTCATGAGCCATAACACGGCTAACGTACTGCGGACCTGTCCCTCCATCGGTAGATCCATCTACTGGCCTAGCATGAGCGAGATTGATTTCAAGCTTGAGATTGGAGCCTTTGCCTGTTATATCTGGTATACCAGTTGTATTACCTGAATCAGCTGCAAAACTTGCACGAACCAAAGCGGCCGCTGGATGGCTACGGTTATCAAAAATGACGACTTCCATATTGACTCCACTGGCTGTTATTCCATAAGCTTGGCTTACAAGATCTTCAGCTTCTTTTAGCCACCATTTTTTTAGGTTCGATATCATAGTATCAATTTCTGCTTGTGAGACAGAGCTTCTATTTAGCAGCTTAATGGTGTTAAACTCTGTAGCGTTGCCTATCCGATCTATTTCTTTGGTTAATTGGTTAATCTCGTTTTGTACAGCCTGTCGATCTACATTATATGTATCATTGGCAGCTTGAACAGAAAGTTCTCTCATGCGTTGAAGTATATTATGGGTCTCTCCCAATGCTCCTTCAGCAGTTTGGATCATGGCTATCGCATCTTGAGCGCTTCTTGAAGCTTGGTTTAGTCCCCTGATTTGAGCTCGCATTTTTTCTGATATAGCTAAGCCTGCTGCATCATCCCCAGCTTTATTGATTCTAAGACCTGATGACAACTGTTCCAGTGATCGCTGTACAATTGTATTATTTGCGCCTAGCTGTCTAAATGCATTGAGCGCATTATGATTATGGTTTATCCTCAAGCTAATCTCCTCCTTGAGCTAAGGATGACAGAGATTTAGTTTCACATCCTTGTAAAACTATAGGTCAATTATGCTATGTTTGTAAAAAAACTTTAGTATACCTGAAGACAAATTTTTGTGGTTTGCTTGCTAATTCTGTTAACCGACTCTATCTTTCTAATTGTCGAATGTTTGAATAACCTTTTTTATAGTATCGTAATGACAGCTTATAGACTTAACAGCCATAAGAGGCGATTAGTCGCTATTTAGAGTGATTAGCTATAGTTATAGTTATTTTTCTTTATCTATCGTTAGAATTACTACTAGTGAGTCGACGATCGCACACTGCACTGGAAAAATAAAGACCGAAGGACTATCTTCCTTCGGACTACTTTTACCTAAAAAAATTCACAGAGTGCAAAACTATTGGTCGAGTTAAAGCGGGACTTTCTAGTTGAAGCGACCGTCTCTTTATACGGTGCTGTAGCCTATTGCATAGTTTAGCTAAATTGCTCCCGCGTCATATTGACCGGTAGAGTTGCGCCACCAGTCATCTATTCCATATATGCTGAAGTTTACTTCGAACTTTGAACTGCAACGTTAATCAACGCAGTGCTTTCGGTCTGAGGTAGCTTGTTTACCTCAGCTACTCACACCCCTCATACTCCACTATCTGCTCTATGCAACAATCAACCATGCATCGACGATCACGAACATATACCTTCGTCCAATCAACCACTTGCTTTAATGCATGATCAATATGCCATTTTGTCTGATACCCTAAAAGCTGTCTTGCCTTATAAGAATTTAGCTTCAAGTATGATGTTTCATGTAAGTCTAACTCATCATATTTAACCCAACATCCTTTTCCCCAAAGGCTAACAAAGTTATCCACTATGTATTGTACTGATTTCTCGTTATCTTCAGATGGACCAAAGTTCCAAGCTCCGTTATATTTAGGACCTTCATTATATAGTCTTTCTGCTAGTGTGAGATATCCGGATAAAGGCTCCAGTACATGTTGCCAGGGGCGAATAGCGTGGGGATTTCTAATTTTTATTTCTTCATCTTTTTCTAAAGCTCGTACACAATCAGGTATTAGTCGATTCTCTGCAAAATCTCCGCCTCCGATAACATTGCCAGCTCTTGCTGTAGCAATGGCCAAGCCATGATTGTCATAATCATTTGGGTGAAAGAATGAATTTTGATAAGAATCTGTAATCAATTCACAGCATGCTTTGCTGCTAGAGTAAGGGTCATGTCCTCCTAAACGGTCATCTTCTTTATAACCCCAGAACGATTCATTATTGTGGTAGCACTTATCAGTAGTAACAATTACCAGTGCTTTAGCAGATGGAGTCGTCCGAAGAATATCTAAAAGGTTCGCCGTGCCCATTATGTTAGTCTCAAAAGTTTCGAGAGGATTTTGATAGGAAGTTTTGATAATAGGTTGAGCAGCCAAGTGAAATATAATTGCTGGTTTTGAAGCTTTTATAGTCTTTGCAAAAGTCTCCTTGTTACGAATATCACCTATTATAGATTCCATCTCTTTCTCTATCTGACATAGCTCAAATAATGATGGATTGGTTGGAGGTTCAAGAGCATAGCCTGTTACATTGGCTCCCATTTTTTTTAACCACATTGTAAGCCATGACCCCTTAAATCCTGTATGTCCTGTTACTAAAATGTTTTTTCCACTATAGAAACTATCTGTCACACTCCCAAACCTCCCAGGGGGCTTGTCTTTTATTCCATAAGCTTTCAAGCGTAAACTTGTCTCTCTGTGTATCCATACATTGCCAAAATCCTGCATGTTTAAATGCCACGATTTGACCTAATTCTGCAAGCTTATTCAATGGTGCTCCTTCAAATGATGTGTGATCGCCTTCAATGTATTCAAATACTTCTGGCTCCAATACGAAGAAGCCGCCATTAATCCAAACATCTAGTGTTTTCGGCTTTTCAACAAATTCTAGTACCGTGGACTCCTCATTAATACCTAAAACACCGTATCTACCACTTGGTTGAACGGCTGTTACTGTTGCTAACTTGCCATGAGACTTATGGAATTCATAAAGCTCTTCAAGATTAACGTCTGATACACCATCACCATATGTAAGCATAAAAGTTTCATTTCCGATGTACTTTTTTACGCGTTTGATGCGACCGCCAGTCATCGTATCTAAGCCGGTATTTGCTAAAGTTACCTTCCATTGTTCAACAGATTCACAAGAATGGATTTCCATTTTATTTCGATTGGTTAAGTCAAATGTAACGTCTGAACCGTGTAAAAAATAATTAGAGAAGTATTCTTTAATCATATAACCTTTATATCCAAGACAAAGGATGAATTCATTTAATCCGTAATAAGAATAGTGTTTCATAATATGCCATAATATAGGTCTTTCCCCAATCTCAATCATTGGTTTTGGTTTCAAGTGAGACTCTTCGCTAATACGCGTACCATAGCCACCGCATAGGATTACTACTTTCAAAAACATATCCTCCCGCAATAAATTAATCTTTTCTCCTAGACACTCACTTTTTCACCGTTGCTCAATAGAACCTGCATTAATAACAACATACAAGAAACGCCTTTATTAATCAGAGTAATCAGCTCAAAAAGCACTTCTGAAATCCTTAAATAGAGGTAGTTGACTATCCTTATAAGACAATATAGGTTCCGTAATTGGCCAATCTATATTTAGAGAATTCCAAAGAAAACCGCTTTCTAGTTCAGGCGAATAAACCGAAGACATTTTATAAACAACCGTCGTATCGTCTTCTAAAACTAAATACCCATGGGCAAACCCAGAAGGAATATAAACCAAGTTATGTTTTTCAGCGTCGACATGAAAACTCACAAATTGACCATATGTAGGTGATGTTTTTCGGACATCCACAGCCACGTCAAAGATACTTCCCCTGACACAATAGATCAACTTAGCTTGTTCTTTTGGAGGATATTGCAAGTGAAGTCCTCTTAAGACCCCTCTTTGAGAAGTAACCATTAAATCCTCTTTAAAATCATGTGAAATACCAATATTCTTAAATGCATCACTATGATATGTCTTAATGGACTCTCCTCTGTGGTCCGTAAAAATATTAGGAATTAACTCCACACATCCTTGGAGGAACGTTTCCCTGAGTTGAAACATCCAGTTACCTCCCTCAATCCATAACCAGGAAATTATCCACATTGTGCTTGTATTAACAATGCCCCTGTAATAATTGAACCCATTTTGATAATCGTGAATCCTTCGGATAATATCTGTAAAAATGAAAAAGAGAACTCTTGTTTTTCTCTTTTAATATGTCACTAGTTAAAAGCCATCTTCTCTGAACTTCATTTTTTTCAGTGGCTTCATTTATATTTTCTAACCAATAAAAAAAACTACGTTCATCTCCTAAACAAGAAAGAAACCAATCAGCTGGATTTTTCCCAAAAACAGTACAGAAATCAAAGTCCCTTTTTTCTTTATTCAATAAAGAATCGTAAATATCATGTAATTTTGCCACTGTTTTCTCTATCGACAACTCTCTTTTTACCCATTTACTAGCATTATCGCCCAATCTTTTTCTTTCTTCTGGATTTTGATATAAAAATCTTATAGCTTGTCCATAAGATTTAACATCTTCTACCACGATTCCCGTATCCATATGTCGTACTAAAAATTTCTCAGCAGCTTGATTCAACACAACAGGAGGGATGCCAACTGCCATCGCTTCCAACAACGCATTTTCCGTCGTACCGTAATGTTTTGGATTCAAAATATAACTGAATACATCCATCTGTCTCAATTCTTGAGATATACCTTGTATATACCCTTTAAATTCTAGTTGTTCAGTAACCCCATGCTCTTGAGCTAACTCTTCAATCCACCGTTTATCTGTACTATCCCCAACCATGACAAACGTGGCTTCACCGATGTTAACAGTTTTTATGTATTCTACAAATTTAGGATGCAATTTACAAGGATTCAAGGTACCCACATAACCTATGCGAAACCCTCGGGTTCTATGAGGAATTATACCGCTCAAACCTTTAAAGCCACCTGAGCTAAAAACGACTTCAGTCTGTTTTTTTAACTCCTCTTCTGACATTTTTCTAAGATAAGGGCTTTCATAGGAATAAGGCGTAGAGAATATAAAGCAATGGGGCTCTTTTATAAAAGCCGGTTCTATGACAGGTGGAAAATGGCCGGAATTGTGACTCCAAATAACTAAACGCATCTTTTGTGTTAAGTGACGAACCATAAACTCTGCCATAACAGGGTGATGCCACCATTCAACCTGAACGATATCAGCAACACTCATATCTTCACATATCTCTCTCAGAGGCGGTTTTATTTTTACTGATACTCCATTATTTTGGGCATAATCAATAAATTGTCTTTGTTCAGGCTCTTCTAGACAGATAATCTTATGTACATACGCATCAGATGTTGAATTGGCGTGAACAGTTGCATTTGCTAGTACTTTTCCAACGCCACCGCCCATATGGGACGCTATATGCAGTATCTCCGGCATGGCCATCCTCCTGAAAAAGATCTATTTAACTCTATTTAAAAAACATTGGGTGCGTAAGTGATAACCACCTTTTCATTTATAGATTTATCGATTATAAATGAGTTGTTCTCTTGCAATAATTCCCAAAATGCTGTTTAGGGGGAAACATACCTATTTTTATCATATGTTAAAATCAATTCTAACCCTTTTTTTAAGTCAACCATTTCTTGATTTTCTAAAATATTTTTAGCAATGGGTTTTACTTTCATAATTTCTCGTTTTCTGTAAGGGCGTTTTCCCCAATGAATATTTAGCTCTTTTCCCGTTACTTCAGTAACAAACTGGGCTACTTCTTTCAAAGTATATACCTTTTCAGGAGCAACCATATAGGTTTCTTCCTCATGAGCTTGTAAATCTTTTACTCTCTCGTGAGCAAGTTTAAATGCTTTAACTACGTCATCAATAAAAACAAGCCCTAACTCTTGATCTCCCGTTGACATCTCAAGGTACTCTTGCGTCTTTGAAATCTTTAATAAAAGCGGTAATACTTTATTTCTAGGATCATTTTTTCCATAAGTATCACATATTTTAAGAGTAAGCATACGCAATTGACTAGTATTAATATAATACTTTGCTAATACCTGGAAACACTCTTTTGTTGCTGCATATAGATTAACGGGATCGTAGTTTACTCCCCCATAATTTTGCCAGTGTGTTCCTGCGTAAATTATATGCTTTGTTCCTGCCTTAGCCGCTGCATCTAAAATATGAGTTCCTAGAAGGATATTTGAGTTTATCAAAGGTGTAATATCCTGAGTTTCATGATCTGAAATAAAAAATGTAGCTAAGTGAAAGACACTTTCAATGCAATTTTTAAAAAATATATTATTAAAAACTTCACCTTTTTCATCTATTGTATGAACAGTAACTTTGTCTAGTAAATCACTAATCAGGTAATTATCTGACGAAGGTCGCATCGTGATATGTACGTCGTAACCATCTAATATTAATGATCTGGTAATATGCGAACCTATATATCCAGTTGCTCCCGTTACCAGTACTTTACTCATTTTATATCACCCAGTTTTCGAACAAGCCCACTGAGAAGTAAGCTAATATAATCTCTAAACGTTCACCCTTTAATAGACTAATTGGTGGAATTAGTTGAAATCGTTATCTATGACTATTTGACTCTCTTTAAATATCCATCTATAGCAGATGTTATAACAAGCTTATTGTGAATACTCTCGTCTATAATGAAGTTTTCGTTTTCTTTAATAAACTCATGGACAGCTGTCCAAGGATTATTATCTACCCCCCAGGGTCTATTATCACAAAACTCGTTAGGTTCAAACTGGATAGATGTATCAAATACAACTAAATAAGAACCCTTACTTACAAAATTGGAGTAAATATCTAGCTCTTTTTTAACATGTTCATGAGTATGACATGAATCTAAAAAAACCATTATGTTTTTTTTGTTTGAAGATATTTTAGTTACGTAGTTTAATGTTTTTTCTTCTACTGAAGAGCCTTCTATCATTTTAATTCTCTTACTCATTGGATGACTCATTATTCTTTTTAAATTATGTTCTCTAATTTCAATATCTATTCCCAATACTTCTCCAGTATTTCCAAGAAGCTCAAGAATCGAAGCAGCATGTATAATGCTACCACCATGAGCGATTCCGGTTTCAATAATTAAATCTGGTTTAACCTCCCATATCAATTCTTGTATAGCCATTATATCGTTAGGCAACTGAATAATTGGCACACCCATCCATTTGTGATTATATACATATTTGTGTTTTGTATTAAATCGCATCCATTTGTTGGATATCTCTTTCATCTCTTTATCTTTAGCCATTTCTTTTATAGCTTCATTTCTCTCTATGTCAAATTTTTTTATTTCATCCATTTTTTCTCCCCCATATTCAGAATATCATCAGGATAGTTACTTACCAGAATTTTGAGGCTCTTTGATATTTTATGTGGGTATTCGAAAAGATATCGCAATGAGCTTACTCACAACATCAAACTAAGACCACTCGCAACCCCAGTAGATCAAAGTAATAAAATTCCTGCTTAAGCGATAACCTCTGGCTTTTCTCTTAACTGATTGAATGACATTAATGGATACATTCAGGCAAGCTATGCTGCTGTTACCTCACTTTTGCAAACTTTTAAGGTTATTCAGCATCATTCATTAGAATTTTAATTTTATCTGCATACTTGTCTATGTCATCTTCTTTATGGTACATAGCTGTCATATTGCCACATTCTTTACATACTGATATACTATTTCTTTCCCCATTTAAATGTTGTAATCTTAACCTTCTTACTTTTTCACCGTTCCACATATCTATGATTTTCTCATTTCTAAAGTTGCCTACCGAAAAACTTAAAGGTAGCCCTAAGGTAACACAGGGATAGATATTGCAATCAGCGTCTGCATATAATGAATAAAATAACAATGGACAAACTCTAGATACTACGGCAGGCTCGTTATACATAGTTCTCGTAGTATTTACAATTCCTTCACAATCTCCTGTTAAGGGTTGACAATCACTCAAATGTTCAATAAAAATTTCATCGCATATACTTCCAAACATTTCATAAAATTTTTTATCTTCTCCTTCTCCCAAGCAGGCATCTATGATTTTTATATATACTTTACATTGTCCTCTATTCTCATAAAAATATTTTATATTAGATTTGAACTCTTCAAAGTTGACGTTACATTTACAAACTTTTTTGTATTTTTCTGAAGATAGTCCCTCAAGAGATATTTTTAGACTATCTAACCCAGCATCAATTAGCTTATGTGTTATCTCTTTATTTAATAATGATGCATTTGAATACATCTCCACTCTATCAGATACATTATTATCTTTTAAATATTTTATCATATTTGGTAACTTTTCATTAAGAAGTGGTTCTCCCATTCCTGAAAAAACAATAAGTTTTAACCTTTGAGGAAATTCTAGTAGTTGATCTGCCAAAGAGATAAGTTCTTCATATTCCATATTCTTAAACTTAAATCCAGTTTCTAAAACTTTGTTTTTATCTAAAGAATGAGTACAGTAAAAACACTTGAAATTGCAAATCTGCGAGGCAGAAATTGTTATTCTATAGGGACCACTCAATGGTAATACTTCCCCTAACTGTATTCTTTCTTTTACATACGCCGGATTAATTACAGCTCTCATACTCACACCTCTTTTTTAGTATTTAATCTATACAATTTATATACCCGACTAGTGCAGCGTCCCATAAATTCGTTGATGTATAAAAACTAAGCCAAAAGAACAGTTGGAATAAAATGGTTTTTGAGGGATTTTGTCAATTTATGTCGTATTTAGTCATCATGAAAATGACGATCGGGCGATGAGACCCAAACAGTAACCAAATGGCGAGATCGATTTATTCAGTCCGATTTTAGCATTAAAGGACTTCACGACTTACCACGCTCTGGGGCCCCTTTAAATTTTCTATTGTTGAATTAATATCTATAGCCTGTGATGCCCCTTGTAATTATGGTTTCGATACTTACTCAGACTGGACCATCACGATACTCACAGAAGCTACCGCAGAAAGGCATCAATTAGCACAGGAAAAGTAGTAGCTCATTGTAGCTCAACTCGCAAAGGCGAAGACCTTGTTGCTTTCATGGAAACAGTGGCTGAAGCTTACAAAGACGTGCCAAAAATTCATGTTGTTTGGGACAATCTCAATATACATTATGATGGTGCTTCAAATAGATGGACTGAATTTAATGCTCGTCATGACAATAAGTTTGTTTTTCATTACACCCCAATTCACGCGTCTTGGATCAACCAAGTAGAAATCTTTTTCTCTATCTTGCACCGCCGTTGCTTACGCTGGAGTGATTGAAGAATTGAAAGAAAGCGTGATGCAGTTTATCCTTAATTGGAACACAACTGAAGGTCATCCATTTAACTGGTCCTTCCGAGGTTACCCAATGCAGGATAAGAAACAGGAGGTGGCTTAAAATGCCAAGCAAATTAATGAAAGAACTGTTGAAGTACGAATGTCCTGAAATAAAAGAACACCTTGATGGTTCTTTTGAATTAGAAATGGTTGATCGTGGTAAGTGGCAACCTACTCCTTATAGGGGAACGACTATTCAATTGTTAGATCTTTTGACACAACAATTCTCGTTTACCTTGGCAAAATTCTAGAAATATCAACTTGTTTGCTAAACAAGGTTTAGTAAATTAATAATTAGTCAATGCAAATGCAAATTTTTGCATTACAATATCTAGTGACTTTAGGTGTTGTAATGTTTTAATAAGCTTTTTTTAACAGAATCAATATTATCATATCTTTGATTTGTATAGGTAGGAGCACAACATCTTCCACAGACTTGATGATGGTATCTCTTTTCTTGCAAATGCATGACCCTAAATAAATTTAGCTTTTTACTATTCCATACGTCAACTAGAGAGTTCTCAACTACATTCCCAAAGATTATTTTTCCTTCTATGTCGTTGCAACAAGGAGATATACTTCCATCAGCGGCAATATTTAACGAGTAAAACGGGCTACTACAGACATCTACATTATCACATTTTTCACCCATCATATTAATAAGCTCTTTCTTTCCTTTGTCTTTTATTGCCACATAATTTTTATTCTCAATTAAATGTTCGATTGAAATTTCATCACAAATATTTCCGAATATCTGATAAAACTTTTCAGTCTCATTTGATACTATATTATCTAAAATCTTAATAAAAACTTTGCAATTTCCTCGGTTTTTATAAAAATCCTCAATATTTCTCACGAATTCATAAAAATTAATCTTGTATCCACAAGTATCAAATATTTGTTTTTCTGATATCCCTTGAATAGAGATTCGTAATACATCCAATCCGGAACTAATAAGATTTTTATTTAATTGTGGTGTAAGTAGAGATCCGTTAGTAATAATTTTTACCATATTACAAGCACCAGATGACTTTGCCAAATAAACCATCTCTGTAATTTTTTTGTTTATCAAAGGTTCCCCAAACCTCGATAAATTAATAGCTTTAACTTGCCTTGGAAATATTAAAGCATCTTTTATAAGTTTTTCAAAAATAGAATACTCCATTACTTTATTCATGTGTCCAAGTTTTTTTATTTCTTCTTGCATATTGCCATGAAAACAGTAAAAACATCTGAAGTTGCAAACGCTTGAAGGTTCTATTAAAAGTGATATAGGTGTGTCCAATGGAACAACATCTGCTAATCTTATACGTTCACCCTCACACCACTTAGACATTTTTGCCTTCAAATACTTCCCTCCCTCAAATGCTCCGTTACTCCTTTGCCTCGCTAAACTCACTATTTCGCGTTTGTAGCTTCTGTTAGTTTCTTTGTGTAGGCAGTATTATCTTTTATTCTGATACGATTTTAATAACATAATCTTTTACCATAACTTTGTTAAAAACATCATTTTTGTTTACTACCGTATTGGTATCTATTATTTTTTTTATATAATTTAATGTGTTTTCATCAGTTTGATGATATTCCGGCATTATATTTTTCATAATATAGGCTTTTTCTTGTAGATTCTTATGCAATATATTTATATCAATATAACTTTTTATATCATGATCACTAGAAATATTTATGCCCATCATTTGCAAAAGAGACCTTGCATCATAATTGTTTCTAACTTTTAAAAGCAAATTACCATCAGGCTTTAATAGCCTCAAAACATTATCAAGCAGTTTGTACGGATCTTTATAAAAGTTTAGTGGATTACCAATGAGAATATAATCAAATTTACTATTGGTATAATGTTCATGCAGATATTCGATCCGATCAACTATAACATCACCTTCGCATATGGTTTTTAAATCCAACCAATACTTCGCTTCAGTTGTAAACGCCGAAAGTTTGGCATCAAAAACATCAGCATACCTAAGCTTATTTTTTAATTCTAAGATTGGGGTTCCACATCGCACGTCAACGCCTAGAATTTCTGGTTTGACATTCCCACACTTTTCTTTATGATTAATTAAAGAAATCATGGTAAATTCAAAATTGTTAACATCTTCCCATGCATCAATCCCATAATATTTTTGAAAAAAGTTACCTCGACCTTTTTCTAACATATTCATCTTTTCCTGTTGATTAGATCCTGTAACACCAGCATGATGTACAAAAACGTCTTTGCATAAAATAGCTTTGTATCCAGCACGCCGAACTCTAAACGTTAAGTCATCATCACTAAAATCATGATGAAAACCGTAATCCAGTTTTCCTACGATATCCCAACACTCTTTTTTAAAAAAAGTAACTGCATTAATAAGTCTTAATCGTTCTTCCCACTTTCTTCTATCTGAAATATTATATTTTTCAGCTTTTGCATGTAACTCATCAATAGTATTGAATTTTAGATCTACACTTTGATAATTGCTAATATTATCTGATACAGGAACAATAAAGCCAATACGTTTATCAGATTTAGCACATTTAATCATATTTGTTAGCCAGTTTTTGGTTACAATTACGTCATTAGGAACACCAACGCTGTATTTACCTTTCATCCACTCAAAGCCAATAATTCCACCATATGAAGCGCCTTTATTCTCCGTAACTTTAACAATTTTTTTTCTGTTGTGAGGTACAGATCGAAAATACTCATAAGTACCATCGGATGATCCATTATCAACTAATATAAGTTCATAATCTATATCTTTGGTGTTCTTAAGAATACTCTCAACACATATCTTTGTATACTTTTCTAAATTATTATACGCTAGAACTACAATACTAACTTCTGGTGAATCTTCATCAAGTAAAAGTCTACATGTGTTTTTTCGGTTTAAATATATATCATCAGAGATTGTTGGCATTAGTTTAGTTTCAGTATTTTTTATTAAAATTTCACAGTCTTCAGATGTTTCATGAAGTTTCAAGATTTCTTTTAAACTTTGTCTTATTTTTTCAATCATTTTTTCGTCTTTTGTTAAAGTTAACGCAATTATATAATATTCCTTTGCACTTTTATAATCGAGCTTCAATTTATGTGTATATGCTAAGTTATAAATTAAGTCAAAATTCTTTCTATACAATAGACGTCCTTCTTTAAAAATAGTTATAGCTTCTTCAAGATTACCCTCTACTAGAGAGGTTATTCCTTTAATTAAATATAACCCAACATCATTATCTGTTATCTTTTCAACCTTTTTAATTATTTCCTTAATTTCATCATGCACACCTTGTTCTAGTAATGCATGAATATCGTTCGAAAAATGCTTTTTTATATAATCTATGTCGTAATTATTATTATTCATAGACTTATTATTGTCTTCTGACATTTCTTTTTTATGCTTTTCAAAAATCTCTAATATATTATTTTTAACTTCAACATAGTTTTCTTCTATATATTTTACTTTTTCTAATATTTTTCCTGCATTAAAGCCATCTTTATCTATAAATACATTTTTTAGATTTAATAATTCTAGTGATTGCTCATTTGCAAACAACGATAAAAAAGGCTTTTCTAAAATTAATGAGTACAACAATAACTCCTCATTCATGATAATAGAGATCTCTGATTCACGTAATTTGCAGATAACACCTAGGTCAACTTCTGTATTTTCCATGTACTGTATTGATGTGTCTCTGAATACTTCTACAAATCTTTTACACGATTCTGTGTCTATTGATTGTGAATTAAAAACAAATGTTTTGTATCCTCTATTTGTTAAAATTTGTAGAGCTATTTCTAATTGTTCGATCAATGAATACTTAAGTTCTTTTTCTATATTTTCATTAATACAAAAATTAAGGAAAATTTGTTTTTCTTTAGGAGGATGCTCTTTAATTGATTTATTTAATTCAGTTAATCTATTCTCTAAGTTTTTGGTGTCGACCTTATCGGTTAGTATTTGCGATAAAACCTGTACATTCATTTCCAGTTGCATAAAAACACCCCTAAGCATCCACGTCGTTTTGTTTTTCTTTTTTCAAATTATGAAACTGGTCTATTTGATTTAGTGCTAAACTTTGAATTTCTTTATCATTTGTTTGCTCTTGTGTCCATAGTAAAAAGCTCAGTATATCATTTTCTAAATATCCGCTTTCTAATGCTTCTTCAAAGTTTACTAACGATTTTTCAAAATTTTTATTTTTAAAATAGCAGTATCCTATATTAAAGCAGAGATATTTTCTTTCTTCTTCACTTTCTTTTTCTAACTGTTTCTTATACTGTTCTATCGCTTTTTCGTATAGTCTGTTTTCTTTGAAAATGTTTCCTATTACTGTTTCTAAGTTTCCAATGTTCTCTTTAAACTTATTCTTTAAACTTAAATAGTCACCTATAAAAACTTCTTTTTCAAGGTTCACAATTTCTGTAAAGATATCTAGATAATCTTTAAGATCTTCTTTATATAAGAATGTTTCTTGATCTCGAAATAATAATGCTTCTATAATTCTTTTTTGAGATGGCTTAACTACGTTATTTAGCTTTAGAAGTGCTTCGCTATTATTATTCAAATAACCTGAAATAATCGCCAATCTTGCATAAGAAGTATCGTACTCTGCTAAGTAGGCTTCATAAAAATGCTTAAAAGCATGATCATACTTACCATTTGTTAAAAACATTACTACAAGTGAAAAATCTTGATGATTATATTTATTATACATCCAGCTTACATAATAAGCTAATACTTCCTTGAATCGTTGTTTTGTTAACTCTTCAACTAAATAGCTCATGTTTGTTAAGCTATTTTTATCATAGATTTGATTTAATAGGGCTATGACTTCATTCGCGGACATATTTCTAATTAACTTTAACAAACCTTGCAAGGCCGGTAAATAGTCTTTTTTTCTTTTTAAAGCAGCTATGTAATAACTTAGAGCTTTTTCGTCTTCATTTTTTAGTTCGTATATACATGCCATATGGTGTTCAATCTCATATATTTTACCGGTTATAAAGTTGATTTCAATTCCTTTATACTTTTCTTGAATTGCTAAAGTTTTCTCATATGCTTTTAATGCTTTTTCATACTGGAGTGTAAAATGATATGCTCTAGCTAGATACATATAAAACATAGGGTGATCGGGGAACTTTTCTATTGCCTCGTTTATTGTTACAAATACATCTTCCCAACTGTACTTCGCTTCTACCATGGCTGAGATTAAGTTTTGATATACTTTGCTATTTAATCCTTGCATATCCACTTTTTGTTTTAAGTACAAACGTCCGTAGTAAATAGCATTTTCATAGTCTTTTAGTGTCAGATATGCGTCGGAAAGAAAATGATACGCGGTTGGGTTCACTTGTGGATCTTCAATTTCTCTTAATAGTAAGGACAGATTTCTTTCCGCCTTTTGTTTGATTCGATTGGTTGAATATCCCGTATGATAAATAACCAATTCATTTTCGTCTACATATGCAGCATTTAACTTTTTTTTATTAATTGAATGTAAGCGTTCATGAATAGCATTCACATAAATAACGTTTTTAGAGTTTTTAAATATACGAGCTTGAGTAAAATCGGCTATGTATTCTCCGGAATCTTCATCAATATTAATCATTTTACAAGCAATAATTTCTGTATTACCATGTCCATATTTTTTAATTAATTTAGGTATATTAGCTGCTTTTTTTTCATCGAAATATTCATCAGCATCTAAAAATATAATCCAGTTTCCTTTGGCTTTACTAATAGCATAGTTTTTTGCTTTAGAAAAATCATTAACCCATTCAAAGTAGTATACTTTTGCACCTAACTCCTCTGCTATTTCCACTGTTTTATCTGTTGAGCCTGTATCTACAACAATAATTTCATTGACAATATTTTTGTAGCTCTGTATAGATCTTTCGATATTTTTTTCTTCATTTTTAGTAATCATACAGGCAGATATCTTCATAGCTTCACCTCATAAGATATGCAAAGATGGTTAGAGAAAATATTCCCTAACCATCTTTTTTTACTTTTTAGCCTAACAATTGTAGTACAGATTGTGGTCTTTGATTTGCTTGAGCAAGCATGGCTTGCGAAGCTTGGGATAGAATGTTTGCTTTTGTCATTTCCATTACCTCAGCAGCCATATCTACATCACGTACACGAGATTCTGCTGCTTGTAAGTTTTCTGATGAAGTACCTAAGTTAGAGATAGTATGCTCTAAGCGATTTTGAAATGCTCCTAATTTAGAGCGTTCCGCTGATACTTGTTCTATCGCATTATTAATTGTTGTAATAGCAGCTGTTGCTTTATCGTAATCACCGATATCAAGTGCTTTTCCATCACCGTCTCTTATGCCTAAGTCTTCAGCTTTCATTGAGTTAATACCAATATTGATATTTTGCCCTGAGTTAGCACCTATTTGCATAGAAAAAGCACTTGAAACATCTTTGCTTTCAGCTACAGCAGCTTTAATAGAGATAGTGATACTTTCTCCAACTGCAAGACTTGTCAAATCGCCTCCATCGAAGAAGTTAGCTAATGATGTTGTAGCCCATTCGATGGTATTTGCTGCTGCTAGAGTAATTCCAACTTTTGCTGGATCTCCAACTTGAAAATCACCTGCTTCAAATCCAGTTGATTCAGAAACACGAGTTATTGTAATGGTCCCTCCTGTTGATATTGCAGAGCCAGTTGTGTCTACTGCAGTGGAGACTTGGAGATTCGCATTACTATTGTTTTGGAGGGTTATTTTTGCATCTTGAGGTTCTACAATACCTTTCTTTGTTCCATCCAAAAGTTTTTGAGTGTTAAATTCGGTCGTATTTGCAATGCGGTCTATTTCATTTGTTAGCTGGCCAAGTTCCTTTGCGATTTCATCACGATCTGCTTCTGTGTTTGTGTCGTTTGCAGCTTGAACTGCCAACTCACGCATACGTTGAAGAATGTTATGAGTTTCTTGAAGGGCACCTTCTGCTGTTTGGATTAATGAGATACCATCTTGTGCATTTCGAGACGCTTGGTCTAATCCACGGATTTGTCCCCGCATTTTTTCAGAGATCGCGAGACCTGCTGCATCGTCTCCTGCACGGTTGATTCGAAGACCAGAAGCTAGCTTCTCCATAGAATTTTGTGAAGCATTCTGGTTGATCGTCAACTGACGATAGGTGTTCATAGCCGGAATGTTGTTGTTAATAATCATACTTTATCTTCCTCCTTGATAATTTTAGGGGAATGCAATCCTTTGCCTCCCCTTGTCGCCTGCTGTAAAGCCCCGGGACTTTACTTTGGGCTGAGGTTCCTTTTGGGTTGGATGGTTTGTGTTGGGTTGCGTAATATGTTGAATGTTTGGGGAACCTTTGATTAATGTATCGTGTTTGTTTGTGCTTTGTTTAAGCTTTGCAAAGTGGTATATTTGGTCATTTATGTTGATTAGATGAGATTATGTTATGATTTCTTTTTCTTTTGGCTTTTTTTATGGTTTCTTCCAGAGAAATAAAAAAAGACGATGGTCTATGTGTAGACGATCGTCTTTTCGTTATAAATTGGATTCTTTAATTCTCTCTGCATTACTTTCTAAACGCTTTTTATAGCTATCCGATACTGCTATATAAGTACCAAAAGTCGTGAGTATAAATCCAAAATTTGTAATCAATCGCGAAAGTGTTATTTCATGTCTAGCAGTATCAATTACTGCCATGGCAAGAAGGACGATAACAAGTAGTAGCCAAAGTCCAAACAAAGGATATTTCCGCATTAACTCTAGTTCATTTTTAATCATTTATTGACACTTTTGTCCCCTTTTCTTAAAAAAATTTTGCATATCGCTTTATATATAGTATTGCATAGATTATATAGGGATTTCAAATTTTAGACTGAGACAACCTGTTTTATCCTTTTCTCTTTTCTTTTCTTGGAATTTTCCAAAACCTTCTTTGCTTATCTCTTCTATTGGTAATTAAACCCACCCTCACCTTCCCAAGAAACCCCGCTCTCCCCCCTGCATACTCTGATAATGGACAGACTTTTTTTCGTGAGGGAGGGCTGGACTTTGCCTTTTGAAGATTTTGATTTCCCCAAACCACTCAAGGATGGTAAATACATCGCACGCATTGAACATTGGGAACGGGTCACGCTGAGAGATGGGCGCAGGCCTGTAAAGTGGCAATTGCGTCTGATTGGTGCACTGGAAGGCACTTTGTTAAACAAATTCCATTGGATAGACAAAGAAGGGGGACGTCGACTTTTTTTGAAAGAGTTGCAACGCATTGGGAAGTCACCGACGACAGGTGCTGAAATTGAAAGAGATTTGCAAGCTCTTGTGGGGTCGTTGATTGAATCGCAATCGATTGATTGCGGAAGTGATATTGAGCAATCTTAAAGAGCAAGATGTCGGTCTTGTCATATCAGAGCGAGTCGAACATTGTCATATTCTAATGAAGATGTTGGTAGAGTTACGTCCTTCTATGAAGGTGCTCTTGTTAACGGGGAAAACAAAGCTTCCAGAAAGAGAAGCCTCCGTTGCGAAAGCCAATGATGGCAAAGTTCAGTTAATCATTGCAACACGCCTTGCTGATGAAGGCTTAGACATTCCTCGCTTGAATCGGTTGTTTTTGGTAACGCCATCTAGAGCTTTGGCCAAGGTAAAGCAACAACTTGGTCGAATTATGCGAATTGCTGCTGATAAAAAAGATGCAATTGCTTTTGATTTTGTTGATCATAAAGTACCTCTATTACATAGACAAGCGAAAGAGAGATCGAAGTTGTACCGTCAACTTGAATGCAACGTTGATTCCTTGGACCGGTTCTAGGAAACACAAGGGGACGGTTCTTTTGTGTTCTTTATTGCATAGTAAAAAGCCTGCGAATCCAGCAACGGTGCGGTTCGCAGGCTTTTTAGGCTTTTATTTTTCCTTTTCTTGGAGTTTTTCAATGTCTTCTTTGCTAAGCTCTGTAAGTTCCATGATTTCTTCTATTGAAAATCCTCGTGATATCATTTTTTTAGCAACTTTAAGCTTTTCTTCTAGCTTGCCTTCTAGCTTGCCTTCTAGCTTGCCTTCCAGCTTGCCTTCACTGATCATCTCATCAAGAGCTCGTTCGAGGTTAGTAATCAACACATCCACCTCCTGTTTATCTTGCGATTCAGCTAAGATTGCTTCGACTTTCTCAGGTTCCATATCTTTGAATCTAGATTGTACGATTCGCTTGAGCCAGATGACAAACAATCGGTATTTAATAGGATTAAGCTTTTTTAAGATGGGTTTTAGTTTTTTTAGTTTGCTTATTATAACATTTTTATCAGCTTTTTGATCGAGGTAGAAGATGGCGGCGATAAGATTTTCTAGCTTCAAAAGTTCTTCTTCAGAGTAACGTACCACATCGATTAGTATGTACTGAAAGTTCAAAATTTGATCTCCAAAGGATTCGTGGCCATGCTGGTACTCTTTGAAGCTTTTTACGGCTGTCCAGTTGTATTTACCGTTGTAAAGTACGATTGGAATAATGATTGGCAGGCGATAGCTTTTACGTTTTGCTTCTTCTTGTTCTTGGTTATTTAGCTCAGTTCGCCAGATCTCGACCATGTATTGTAGAAGTCGAAAGGGCATTTGAAAGTCTACCGTAGACTGCATTTCCATAAGAATATAGAAGATAATATCTCGATCTTCAAGCTTTACTCGATAGACAAGATCGGCTTCTTTTTCTTGAAAGTCCTGGGTAATGAATGATTTGTCAATACGTAGAAGTGATGTTTCTTCGATTATCTTGGCCCAAGGTGTTTTGACAAAGCTTTGGATAAGTTCGACAAATACTTCTTTCCTGGCAAGCAGAAATTTGTAGCCTTTATCTTGTGGTTGATGGATTTTGTTTTTTTCTTCAGTAGGGCGGTTCTTGGCTATTTTTAAAGCACCCCCTTTTTTTTGTATTATACCATAATCTGTGATTTAATCGCATATATTTTCCTTGTAAACTATGTTCTGTAAGTTGTTGGTGATAGGTTTGCTGGGACTAGACGAGAAGTTTCAGACGGCTCTTTTGCTTGCACATAGTAAAAAAGCCTGCGAATCTCGCAACAGTGCGGTTCGCAGGCTTTTTTCATGCTTATATCTTCTCACAAAACCCACTTCCGCAAAACTTGCTCTAACTCTTGCAAGGTCACGGGCTTGGTTAGGTAATCATTCATACCTGCTTGTAAACATTGCTCTTCGTAGCCATCAATGGCATGGGCGGTCATGGCAATGATCGGAATGTTGTGCTTGGGGTTATCGAGTTCGCGTATGACGGCGGTGGCTTCGAAGCCGTCCATTTCTGGCATTTGGCAATCCATAAGGATTAATCTGTAGTCATTTTGCAGCAGTGCTTCGACTGCTTCTTGGCCGTTGCTGACAACGTCAGTCTGATAGCCAAGTTTTTTCAGCTGCATAAGGGCGAGTCGCTGGTTTATGGGGTTGTCTTCTGCAAGTAGTAGGCGCGTAGATGCTGCTGCTACTTGTTTTTCGATTGTTTCTTTCTTGGTAATTTCTTTTTCATTATATCCAGCTTGCTCGTATAATCCTTGCTCTTGAATCCCCTCTGGTTGCCTAACAAGTACACCTTGCTTGTTCTCTTCTTGCTTGTTCTCTTCTTCCTTCACCACTTCTAAAGGCAGGCTGAACCAGAAGGTTGATCCTTTGTCGACTTCGCTGGTAAGGCCGATGTGGCCGCCCATTAAGTCTACCAAGCCTTTGCATATGGACAAGCCAAGACCGGTGCCGCCGTATTTTCTGGTCATGGATTCATCAACTTGCGTGAAAGGGCGAAATAGTTTTTCTTGCTTGGCTGAAGGGATGCCAATTCCTGTATCGCTTACTTCAAAGCGTATCCATAAAAGGTTCTGGGATAAACTTGGCGATAAAGAAGACATGGGCAAGGTAGCCGACGTTGCTGGCTCGATCTCAATTTTCAAAGATACATAGCCTTTTTCAGTAAATTTAATAGCATTGGTGAGGAAGTTAAGTAAGATTTGTTGTATTCGATACGCATCGCCACGAAGTGTTTGTGGGATATTCCGATCCCTGTGGCTTTGAATTGTTATGTTTTTTTCTTCTGCTTTTACATTGACAAGGTTCAGTGTTTTTTCTGTAATCGTGGGCAGATGGAAGTTGACTTTTTCTAAGGTCATTTTGCCTGCTTCGATTTTAGATAGGTCGAGAATTTCGTTGACGATGTTGAGCAGTTTGTGACCGGAATCGTCGATGATGGTAAGAAGTTCGCGGTCTTTGGGGTTAAGGTTTCTGTGAAGCAAAAGCTCTGTGATGCCGTTGATGCCGTGCAGGGGTGTGCGGATTTCGTGACTCATGTGAGCTAGAAATTGGCTTTTGGCTTGGTTGGCCTGTTCTGCTTCTTCTTTGGCTTTGCGCAGTTGGTCTTCCATTTGTTGGCGCTGTAGCAACTCTTCTTGGAGGGCTTGTGTTTTATCTTGTATTTCTTCTTCCAGTTCTTTGGCGTGAATGATGACTTTACCGGCTAGGGGGCGGAGCAAGGCGATAATCCCTGAGGTGCCAATGGTGATTAAGGCGATAATGGTTAGGGTGATCCAGGTGATTTGCTTTTTGATTGGAGTGGCGATTTCTTGTGGATCCATTTGTACGACTGCGATCCAATTGCTTTCTGCTAGCGCTTGGTAGGCGATAATCTTTTCATTGAAATTGTTGGAAATTTGAAGTATGGCTGGTTCGCCTGCTTTGGCTGCTTGGAGGCTCTCTAGCGTCTTTTCTGGAATGTTTTCTAAGAAAAATTGATTGTCTGATGGTCTAAAGAGGGGGTGAAACTGTCCCCCCTTTATTTTTCCCAGTATTCCGAAGCCTTGTTGGCCTGTTCTATCGTTGCTATTGTTGCTATTGTTGATGACTTCCTTGAGCTCTGTGGCTTTAAATAGTAGCATGTCTGTGCCTATTCTTTGATTGCTTTCGTTGATCATGATGGGGGCGCTTATGATGAGATAAGGGCCATCGGTAGGGTTAAGCCAGAAAGGCTCGCTTACCGAGGTTTTGCTTTTTTCATTCATTCGTTCCATGGTTTCGATCGTTTCTGGATCGACAGGGATGGCTTTGCCGACTTGAATGACGAGCTTTCCTTGCTGATCTAGGCGACTGATGCCTAAGATCACACCATCACTCTGGTTCATGGCATCTTCTAGCTTGTCGTAGCTAAAGTCAACCAGCTCGTCGAGGGTCACTTCTCTCTTGTTGTATCTTTCTAAGTAGTTACGGATCTGCGTACGACTGACTACTTGCTGTGCGATTTCTTTGCCTCGAATCAAGTATTGATCGGCTGCCATGGCTCTGGCGCTGACATTGAAAAGAAGTTGTTGTTTTTCATAGTGCCAGAGATGCTGATAGAGGGGGTAGATGCTAACGAGGGAGATAAGAAGGCTTATGAAAAAAATGCCAATGGCCACGTAGGCCACTAGCTTCTTTTGCAAATTTCCTGTACCATTTTTTGATGTTGATGGCATGACGCTCACCCACTTTGTCTTTCCATCTTTTCATTTTCTGTCTTGCTGTCTCACTTTCTATTGGTGCATTTCCGAGTTCCCTATGTATATATAAACTTCTATGGAAAAAGCCCGTACAGTGCTACAATGCTTTTCACTGTTCGGGCTGACTTGATGGTTTTTTCTTAGTTCTTTCCTTTTTACGAAAGCTTCTACTAACATTATACACTATATCATGCTTGGAGTGGCAAAAGACCCCCTACTCCACTGCCGTGGGTGTAAACATGCGTAATCGTAAGGTATTCAAAACAACAGAGACGGAGCTAAAGGCCATGGCGGCGGCGGCGAGCATGGGGTTGAGAATAATGCCGAAGAAGGGGTAGAGCACGCCGGCGGCAACGGGGATGAGGGCAACGTTGTAGGCAAAGGCCCAGAATAGGTTCTGCCAAATCATAGACATGGTTGCTTTGGAAAGTTCAATGGCGGAAGGGACACCTTGCAGGTCGCCGGAAATTAAGGTGATGTCGGAAGCTTCAATGGCTACGTCTGTGCCTGTGCCGATGGCAATGCCTACGTTGGCTTGGGCGAGGGCTGGTGCGTCATTGATGCCGTCACCGACCATGGCCACGACTTTTCCTTCTTCTTGTAGCCTTTTTACTTCTTGTGCTTTGTGCTCAGGCAGCACTTCCGCTCGTACGGTGGTTATGCCTACTTGCCGAGCAATGGCTTGGGCTGTTTTTTCATTATCCCCTGTTAGCATGATCACTTCTATGCCAAGGCTTTGTATGCGGGCGATGGCTTTTTGAGACGTCTTTTTGATTGTATCGGCCACAGCGATGAGACCGACAAGCTTGTGATCAATGGCGATGAACATCGGGGTTTTGCCTGCTTCGGCCAATTCGTTGGCTTGTGTGAGAAAAGCTGTCCCTACTTCCTGAGACTTTACCTCTGAGGACTTTACCTCTGAAGACTTTGTCTGTGAAGGCTTGACCTCTAGAAGATCTACATCAGAAAAACCTTCTACCCCTTGCTCACGCATAAGCTTTAGATTGCCGATTAGGATAGACTTGCCTTCGATGGTCGCTTGTAAGCCATGACCGGGAATGGCTTGAAAATCTTTTGGCTCTAGCAAGGAAAGCTTTTTTTCTTGTGCTGCTTGCACAATGGCTTCCCCGAGGGGGTGCTCTGATGCCTGCTCCACCGAAGCGACCCAGGTAAGCACTTTTTCTTCATCGTAACCGGGGGCCACGATAAGGTCTGTTAGCGATGGCTTGCCGACTGTAATGGTGCCTGTTTTATCAAGAACGATGGTATTGAGCCTGCGTGAACTCTCTAGCGCTTCGGCACCTCGAATGAGCAGGCCATTTTCAGCGCCTTTGCCAATGCCAACCATGATGGCCGTCGGCGTGGCCAGTCCTAAAGCGCAAGGGCAAGCAATAATTAAAACAGCGATAAAAATGGTTAAGGCAAAAATCAGGGACGGTTCTGGGCCAAAAAGCCACCACAAAGAGCTGCTTACAATGGCAATGGTGATCACTGCGGGTACAAAGTAAGCAGCCACGAGATCGACCATGTTCTGAATCGGCGCTTTCGAACCTTGCGCGTCTTCGACCATCTTGACGATCTGGGCTAGCATGGAATCTTTGCCCACGCGCGTCGCTTTATATTGGAAGCTTCCCGTTTTGTTAATGGTTGCTCCGATAACGGTGTCTTTTTCTTTTTTCTCTACGGGCATGCTTTCTCCGGTGAGCATGGATTCATCGACGGTAGAGTGCCCGCTAATAACAACGCCGTCTACTGGAATTTTTTCGCCGGGGCGGACGAGAATGATGTCGCCGGGGAGGACTTCTTCAATCGGTCTATCCATGATCTGGCCATCTTCTCGAAGGATGCGCGCTCTTTTGGCTTGCATGCCTAAGATTTTTTTGATCGCTTCTGATGTTTTCCCTTTGGCTCTCATTTCTAGCAGCCTTCCTAAGAGGATCAAGGTGGTGATGACGGTGGCTACATCATAGTAAAGCTGGTAGGGAAAGCCAAGGTTGGTTAAAAAAGTAGGTGCAATGGTCATGGCAGCGCTATAGGCCCAGGCGGTTGTTGTGCCAATGACAACCAAGACATTCATATCGCTGGTGCCATGGGACAAGGCTTTATAAGCGCCTCGATAAAAGCGCCAACCGGATAGAAACTGCACCGGTGTTGTGAGGGCTAGCAAGGTTAACGGAGATGTTAAAAAGCGAGGCACCCATTCTCCCCAGCCGGGCATCATATGAGGCAAGCTACCGATGAGTACGATGATGGTTAAGATAGCAGCGCGGATAAAGTCTTTCATTAAATCATTGAATTCTTGCTCTTTGCGCTCTTCTTCTCGGTTTGTTGCATCTTCTCGCTCTTCTAAGAAAACTTCATAGCCTAGATCGTTAATCTTTCGCTTGATCTGCCCAAAGCCGATGGTTTCGCTTTCGTACTGGATCGTTGCTTTTTCTGTAGCCAAGTTGACTTGTACTTCTACGATGCCTTCTAGCTTAGCTAAGCCTTTTTCCAATCTCCTTACGCAGGCCGCACAAGTCATGCCTTGCACAGGCACAGTAATGCTTTCTACGTGCGCTTTTTCTACTTCAAAGCCGAGGCGCTCAATTCTTTCTACGATTTGCCTTGCGTCGATGCCATCGGAATTATAGTAGATATGGGCTTTTTCTACGGCTAAATTAACGTTGGCATTAATAATCCCACTTTGCTTTTTGAGAACTCGTTCAATACGAGCAACGCAGGCAGCGCAGGTCATGCCTCTTACTTTGAGGACTAGGCTCTGTAACGGGGAGTCTATGCTTTCCTTTTTACTATCTTTCATTAGGTTCTACCTCATTTCTCCGGGAACCTTTAGGCTTTTTGGCGCTTCAATGCATCCGTCTTTCAGTACACAGTTGTGTCATAACCCTGATATCGAAAGATTGCGCTGGCTATCTTTGCTCATTTAATGAAACTCAACTTTCCCTGATTACGTTGGGGGTACTTCATAGAGGGGCCAGGTCACAACAAGCAAAATATATCTGGGTCAGGCCTTATTCCTTCCTGGAGAGAGGACTTCAGACCTCAGCCATCGGCAGCTACGCTGCCGCTCATGGCGTGGGATGAGTCCGTTCGGAAGGAATGAATAAGGCCTGACCCCACCACAAAATAACCGTGACAAACTAAACGTCCCTTTGCCGCTCTTACACCTTATAGCCGGCCAAAACTTTATCTAATTCCTCCGATGTCGATACAAGAAAAGCTGCAGAGTTGGTAATTTCCGTCATGGCAGCTGCTTGCTCTTCTGTCACGGCTGCAATGTTTTCAGCATTACCTACTGTGCGCTTAGAAGACTGTCGTACTGCTTCCACTTGGTTAACCAGATCATCCCAGCGACTCGCTAAAAGTTGGTTCTTTTCCGTGATTGTCATAATACGCCCTACCACTTCTTGGCTAGAAGCATCAATCTGATCGAAAACTTCTTCGACAGTGCCAAAAGATTGGAGGCCTGCTTTGATATCTTCATTATATTTGCTTCTTTTCTCTACAATATTGCCAATCTCACCTTGAATATCTTTAACAATTTTACTAATTTCTTCTGTCGATCCTACGGAGTCTTCGGCCAGTTTGCGCACTTCTTCAGCCACAACGGCAAAGCCTCTTCCTGATTCGCCAGCTCGTGCGGCTTCGATGGCTGCGTTGAGTGCCAAGAGATTGGTTTGGGCAGCAATTTGACTGATCATAATTAAAATATCTTCAATCTGTTTTGATTTGGCGGCGAGGCGATCGATGATCTGGTTATTAGTCTCATTGTTATTGTCAATTTGCTGAATTTTATCATTGGCATCGGCTAAGACGGTGCGGCCTTTTTTGACGATAGCGTTGGCTTTGGCGGTAGAGCTGTTTGTCTCTTCTGCAATTTGAGCCACTTGACTTACAAAAGAAGCCATTTCATTGATTTGTCCGTTCATTTCTTTCAGCTTCTGATCTGATTCTTGTGCATCCATAGATACTTGCTGCGTTTCTTCGGCCACTTGCTGGTTGGCCATAGATACTTCTTCCGTAATCTTCTGCATATTGTGAGAAGCCTCGTTGTACTCCTCTGTAGCCGCTTTTACTTTTTGCAATGTCTTTTGTAATGTCTCGATCATCGCGTTCGTTGAATGAGCCAAGCTGCCAATCTCATCGTTGCTTTTGAATTGCAAACGTTTTGTTAAGTCACCATCACCTTCACGAATCGCTTGCAGGGCCTCATTCAATTGATGTAGCGGTTTCATTTGCTGATTGACGATAAAAAAGAGTGACAAACCACCGAGCAGCAAGCCCGCCAGTGCCGCTATGATCGTGGTATTCCGAATATAGGTTAAGATATCATTCGAGTAAGCAATTACCAGTGTCTTTCCATCTTGCAAGGGCGCCTGATAAAAGGTCGCTTTAATCCCCAGATAATGACCAGAAAGGAAGGCAATATCGGTTCCTTCATAAAAAGTGGCTTTTCCTTGGTCAAAGAGATCGAAGGACGACGCTTCCCCTTTTGTAGCTACTAAAAATGTACCATCTTGATCAAGAAGGCCGGCAAAGAGGACTTCTCCTGTAAGATCTTTTTGCAGTTGTTCCAACAAAAAGTCGACGCCAATGGCCTCTTCTAAGGCTTCTAGCAATAGACCATTGCGACCGACTTGCACAATCCGCTCATCGGACCAACCGGTGACACCCACGTATTTGTACAGATCCGGTGTAATATCTCGGATCATCGCAGGCTGGCTTACTTGATCTCGCAGGCCTGTGATCAGATCCATAAACTCATAGGCTTGCCCCTTCGGATCTGCACCAAAGTCAAAATCGATGTCCGGCCCTACATTGGTTAAAATATTGACGCCACTTCCATCGGTAATCCAAAACTCATCAATGCCGGCTCGTTCCGCGAGTTGCACCAGTTCGTTATGGTTGGTGCCTTTCTCTACGAGCAAAGATAGCAAGGCAGCCTGACCAAGCATTTCTCGCTCCATCACTTCTTCCGCTGTCTGACGGGCCGTCATGGCATTTTCAAAAGAGAGACGCACTGTCTCCGTAAAAACGATGCCTTGTTGCTGCTTGCTCTTCACCGTTTGATTGTAGATAAACAAAGACATCCCTACCATAATCAAGGCAAAGAGAACCAGCACAGGCACCATAATTTTTATTTGCAACGAGTTCGTAGTTTTATCCATTTTTCGTCCCCCTTTTGACTCCTCCAGGTTCTGTGCAACAAAAAGCAACGAAAAGACTACTCCAAGCCGACCATTTTCATCAAGGCCATGGCATTGGTAGTCGTCGACACGCCTTCTCGTAAACGATAGTCAAAGTGTAGTTGATTCTCGATGATGCGATCGGTAAAGTGATAGTTTTTGATCAAGCCTTCCTTCTCTTCGGCCAGTGCGCTCAGCTCTAAATCGTGTGTTGTGACCAGGCCGATGGTATTGTCTTTGCTTAGACGCGTTATTACTTTTTTCGCACCGGCGATGCGATCTTTGGAGTTGGTGCCACGGAAGATTTCATCGATCAAAAAAAGAAGGGGCCTATCTTGTTGTGAAGCATCGACAATGGCTTTGATTCGCTTGAGTTCAGCATAGAAAGTGGAAGTATGGTTTTCTAGATCGTCTTGTATGCGCATGCTTGTATAGATATGCATGGGCGAACACGTAAGGGCGCGAGCACAAACGGGTGCACCTGTGTAGGCTAGGACCAGATTAATCCCGATGGTCCGCAAAAAGGTGCTTTTGCCGGACATGTTGGACCCTGTTATGATCCAGGTCTGATTGTGGGCAAAGATAGCATTATTACATACACGTGTCTTATTGCCAAGTAAGGGGTGGCCCAGTTCTTCTGCTTCTATGCGTAGCCTTTGCTCTGTCTCTACGACTTGTGGGTAGGCCCAGTCGGGGTGATCGTGGGCTAAAATAGCCAGACTGGAAAGCACTTCGAACTGGGAAATCGAATCAAGCCAACTTTGCAAGGCTGTACCGTTTTTTTCTTTCCATTGTTCTAGTCGTTGAAGGACATGAAGATCCCAGAAGAGCAAGTTGTTCAGTATAAAATGAAGTACTGGCGAGTGACGGAAGTAAGACCATTCTACGATTTGGGACAGCTTTTTGAGTTGTTCTGCTGCACCTTCTTGATGGTGTTGAATCGGTTCGCTCATCGCTTTTAGCAAAGGCGCTTGGAAAGATTGTTCTTCTACTTTGCGTAGCAAGGCGGCGTAGCGTTGTAGCTCTTCAACGGCTCCTTCTGTGAGATTGTAGGCGCTATTTGTGCCTCTACCGGTTAGGGCGACGTAGATAATTTGTAGAAGAAGTAGTATGGTGGGGATGGTAGAAGATAGAATTTGAAAGTTGGCGAGAATGAAGGTAGATAGGGTGAGGAGCGGTAGCACGATAATGAGAAGTTTTTGTGCTTTCCCTAGCTTGATCCGTGGACTTTCTAGCCAAGCAATAATTTTTTGGGGATCTTTTATTGTTTGCCTTTCTTGATCTTGCTGTTGCTCTGTCTTTGGTTGACCTTCTAAGCCCGCGATCTGAAACTGTTGCCGCCAGTCTAACAAGTTGGCCAGTTCCTGCACAGCTTGTTGTCTCTCTTCTAAGGTTCGGAGTAGTTCTTGCTTTGCCGATGCTTTTGCGGTTGCCGGCCTTTCTTCAGGCGTCATTGCTCCTGATAGTAGCTGGGCTAGTTTTTTTTCGCCTTCATAGGTTGTTGTTGCGTTAATATGTTGGAATAAGGAACCTCGACCGAAGATATTGAGGTCCCCCGCATAGGGATGTTCTTCTTCTAGATAGGCTGTGCCGTCTTTGGGAAAATGGTACCACTGGTCCTGAAGCCTTTGTATCGCTTGCTTGTTAAGCTGAACCATCTGTTTATAAAAAAGCATGCTTTTTTCTGTTTCACCATGCTTGCGGATAAGAACAAAAAAAGCGACGGCCACAAGAATGGCGCCACCGAAGGCGATAGGTTCATTATAGTAGTAACCATAGCCGAAGAGTGCGATGGTTGTGAAGGCTGCAATGAGGCGTAGCGAGACGATACGATCGAACTTGCTTTTGGCTTCGTTGTACTTTTCTTGAAAGTCTTTTCTTCGTTCTTCATAGAGCGCCTTGATTGGATCTTTCGACTGCCTAGAACCATCTGTCTGAGGCTGGGCCTTGTAGTGTTTTTCCTTTTGAAAAGTCATAGTTTGGTTTATCACTCGTTTCACGATACATTTTCTAGTGCTGGGAGATACATATTTTCCCTGACAAAGCAGCGCTTGTGTTTAGTAATACGACCACAGTTAAAGTTTTCCCTGCTTTTTCTTTCTTCATTTCTTTCTTCATAAGTGATGCAAAGCAAAAAACGCCAGCAGCTATGAATCTGTCATAACTACTGGCGTTTTTTTAACTATCGATAGGATGAGAGGTCTTCTCAGCCTTCCCTAAGATTCAATGTACAGGAAAAAGAAAGCCTTTGAACGCAGGGCTATAGGTTAGATGAATTGTAGAGTCATGTACATGACCTTCTGAAAAAATGGAGGTCCTGACGATGCGCTTTCCTGCTGTTAATGAAATCTGAAGGTGTACAAATTTGTCGATTACCTCCTGCAAACCCTGGGGCGAGATCTCTTCTTCTTCCGAGTCGTCAACCTTTACGATAATACCGGGTGTTTCAGGTGTAAGATTATAAAGCGCATGCTGGAGCATTTCCTGGTCATCGGCGTCAAACAACTTGATCGCTTCTAAGACCTGGCTCATTCTCGTTTCGTGCAAATCATTCATCATAATTGGCCAGCTTCCTTTTCTCATAATATTAAAGGCAAGATATCCAGCCATCTCTAGTTCGAAAACGAGACAAAAATCACTTTTTTCATTATAACAGGTCTAACAAGCTTCGATAAGACCTATAAATAATTCTTTTAGGAAATCTTGCGGTCCACGGCTTGGGCGAGGCGACGTAGGTCTGTTGTAAGGGTGGCGAATTGTTCGGGATCGAGTGATTGTGGTCCATCACAAAGGGCTTTGCATGGTTCGGGGTGAACTTCGATGAGTAAGCCATCGACGCCTGCAGCTACGGCGGCTTTGGCCATGGAGCTAACAAGTTTGGCGCTGCCTGTTGCGTGGCTGGGGTCTACGATAATGGGCAAGTGAGACAAGTCTTTAATCAGTGGAATGGCACTTAGGTCAAGGGTATTGCGTGTGTAGGTCTCGAAGGTACGGATGCCTCGTTCACAAAGAATAACTTGTTCATTGCCTTCAGACATGATATATTCGGCTGCCATTAGCCACTCTTCTATGGTTGCTGATAGACCTCGCTTTAAGATAACAGGCTTGCGTACTTTGCCGACAGCTTGTAAGAGACGGAAGTTTTGCATATTGCGTGTACCGATTTGCACCATATCGACATAGCGACAAGCGAGATCGAGGCTCGGCTGATCGATGACTTCTGTAACGGTGGCCAAGCCATATTCGTGACCGGCTTGCTGTAATATTTCTAAGCCCTTTTCTTCCATGCCCTGAAAGGCGTAAGGCGATGTTCGAGGCTTGTAGGCGCCACCGCGCAAGACTTGACCGCCTGCTGCTTTGATCTTTTCTGCGGCCGTCATGACTTGGTTTATACTTTCAACTGCACAGGGTCCTGCGATAATGGCCAGATGTTCACCACCGAATTTTGCATCTTTTACTTCTATAATCGTTGGCATTTCTTTGGCTTCTCGGCTGACCAGCTTGAAAGGCTTCATAATAGGCACTACTTTTTCAACGGCTGACAAAGCTTCTAGACCAAGAGAAGCAATGACTTGTCTTTCATCGCCTACGGCGCCAATAACAATGCGGTTGACACCGCGAATAAGATGTCCTGATAAACCACCATCTTTTAATCTTTTTTCTACCGCTAAGATTTCTTCTTCTGTTGCATTAAGCTTCATAACCACAATCATTTTGAAAAACCTCCCATAATTCAATACATTCTTTCTTTACCGCTCTTGCTTTTTACCTATGAATCAGCTATGCCCAGTTGGGCACAACCAACGATGAAACGAGTTGCCAAGCGAATCGTACCTGTGCACTGCAAATGCCACCGTACCATTGCATACCACCATAGAATGATCAAAAAAAGCCCACTTTCATCCCCTCTGCAGGGACGAAAGCAAGCTTCCGCGGTACCACCCTCATTGCCCCTGTCTTTTTACCACTAAAAGGTTCTTTACCCCTTTTTCCTCTGGGCAAAGTTTCCTTCCAAGGCGTAAAAATACCAAGGCCACTTCATTGCTAGAGTACTGGAACTTGCCAAGAGGACCTCCATCTCCTTGCCTCTGATTGTTCTAAGAGATCAAAAAAAGCTTTTCATCCCTACAGGGACGAAAAAGCTTTTGCTTATCGCGTTACCACCCTGGTTAATCCATAAAAGGATTCACCTCAATCAAAGAGCACGGGAAAAGAAGGTACCATTCCGATACTCCCTTCCTTGTAACGTCGGAAGATGACGGCATAACCTACTTGCCACCAAGGTGTGGGTTCAGTTAGCAGCTTCAGAGGGAACTTCAGCCAGTCATGCTTTGAAAGCGCTCTCAATCTATGACGCTTCCTCCCTGTAAAGCTGTTTCTTGCTTACTTTTCTCTTTCATTGCTTTTATCATTTTGAAGTTATATCCAATTTAGCATAGTCTCTAGCAAAATTCAAGAAAAAATCACGATGATTTGCAGGAAATTTTCCCTGTCATCAGGAAAATGATCTATGTCCCAAAAGGATCAATTTGCTTGTTACTTTTTTCTGTTTTGAAAGCAGAAGTAGAAAAACTGGAGGTGCTGCTGTTGGAAGGAAAAATGCTGCTCAAAGGATTGATTCGGCTTAAAGGGGAAGATCTGCGCTTACTCTATACCCTCTTTAACGAAGTCACTGTCTGGACAGCCCTGCGCAATCGCATGTTTGACAAAATCAGCTTTGTCGCAAAAACAGAAGATGAAAGTCATCACTTTGAATCATTGAAGGAAAAAGCGGGCGAATTCGTAGTTGAGTCCGATGAAGAACTGCAACTACGTTTGTTGCTGGAAATGGCCCGTACCTTACAGATCAGCAAAGTGAACTGTGCAAGCGAAGAAGATCTCTTAGAACTGACCGATTATATGGCCGACGGTGTCTTACAATTGCTACATGAACAAGAAGAAGACTTTACAGGCCACAGCATGGAGAAAATGGCCCTCTGGCAGCTCCAAAAGCTGTCTCAGGCTTGCAAAAATTGTGACAATGGTGCCACAGAAAGTGAAAAAGAAGGATCAGCCAAAGTAGCGGCTGCCGCTACCTTAGATGCGCTGTCTGAAGCTTTTACGAAAGCCTTGTCAAAGCTCTCAGCCGAAACAGCTTCAAAAGAGGGAGCCTCGAAAGAACCCATCCTGTTCGAAGATAGAAAAGAGGAAGCACCTGTTGATGGGGTTGATGGGGTCGCTGCGGCAACAGCAACAGCCGCAACAACAGCAACAGCCCAAGCGCTGCCTAGCTATAGGCCTGATGAAGGGGCGGAATTCGCAGACCATCAAGAAGCTTCTGTGGTAGATGCCCTAGAAGCGCCTAGCAAAGAAGCCCACCTAGATAGGGGCGATAGGGACTACATCGAACCCATGCCAGCAGCTGTTGTTACAGCGCCACCAAGTCTACCAGCTATCATCGAAGCCCGCGAAGAAGAAAGTCTAATGGATATTGATTTAAAAGAAGCCTTATCTGTAATCGCCAAGCCTTCTTTTTTGCTAAAGCTTTTTGGAGGCAGTACTTCTTGGCTCAGCTTCTCGCAGGGGAACCTTTTCCGCCAACGCCTCTTGCCTTTGCTCATCACCATGATTGTTCTACCTGAAATCAAAAATCCCTCCAGAGGGCTTTTCACAGAACTTCTCGTTGTACGTTGGAATTACTTACAAGGCGATCATCAGAAGCTGCTGAAAACGTTGCAATCCCTCAAGACCAACATCGGTCAGCTCGTAGAACAGACAGAACTAGCCAAAGTAGAGCTATCGAATCTGAAAGAAAAGCTGGCCATCAACCAGAAAAAAGAAGAAATGACACGAGCAAGCCTTCTAGAAAAGATTCGAGAAAGCCAGACCTATGTTCGTGATGGGGCCATCAAAGAAAGCGCTCTTTTCAAAGGTACCGTAGAGGAAGAACCCCTTCATCTTTTGGCTCTCCAATACCTCTATAAGCTCGGTGAAGCTGTTGTAGCCGATCAAAAAGCGAGCTATGAACAACCGAAGTTTTTGCAAAAACTAAAAAACTGGCAAACAGGTTATTCCTACAAAAAAGATCTTGCCAATCTGGAAGAACAGTTAATTCCTGCATTGCTCCAAAGCACCGTTGCTTTTGCTGCCGAAGAAAGAGCTGTCATTGTGGAATGTCAGGGCAAGCAAGAAAGACTGCAATTGCAAATTGAAGAAAGTGTAGCGAAAATCGAAACTATCTTACAAAGTATAAAAGTTGAGAAGAAGCATCAAGAAAAAATCGAAGAAGAGCTTCAGGCGTTAGAACTTCGTTACTACGGTCTTGGTGGACAGGCTTAGAGTATAAGTCTCTCCCCCATGCCCGGTCAGGCACAACCATTTGAAACCACCATGACCATTTTATCATCGGTCTATGGTGGTTTCTATTTTTCTGAATACAATTCATTTGAAAAGGATTTCGAACGAGTTGGGTAGAAAGTATAGGTGTGTTAAAACTCGGGAAAATAGCAGATTGGTACATAATTTTTTAATAGCAGATATAAATCCAAGAAGAAACGAAAAGGAGATTATTTAGATGAACTGGTTACGAAATCAAAAAGTAGGCCAGAAGATCACCTTATTACTCCTACTCATGGCCTTCTCCATCACCATTGTCGGTGGTACGGGGTTTTACTTCATGAAAAATATGTCTGACCGGGCTCATGACATGTATGAAGACCGTACATTGCCTATCCTTTGGCTTAACAGTGGTCGAGGTTTTGCTCGTTTAATTGAAGCTCGCACACTGGAATTAATCATAACCGATGATATCGATCGCATGCAGTACTTAGCGCGAGATATTGAAGAGAGATTGGCTCTTTTGGAACGAGATATTGTCGATTATGAACAAACGCACCTTTTGCCTTATGAAGCGGAGCGCATCGGACCCTTGAAAGAGAGCATGGAAGAGTTCAAGACAGAGTTACTACGAACGTTGGCGCTAGCCATTATCGGAGAAAAAGAAGCTGCCTACGAACATTACCTGCAAACCACAATGGAGCCTGCCACAAGAGCCAATGAGTTGCGCCGAGAGTTGGCCGAATATAATGCCGAGGTGGCACAGCAACTAAATAATGATATTTATCGCGAATTTTCAACAGCTTCTGTGGTGATGACCATTGTTGGATTTGGCGCACTGCTTGGAAGCATTCTGATCGGTGTTGCCATCTCTCGTATGATTGTGAATCCTCTGAAAGATGTCCAACAACTGATGGCTTTAGCCGGTGAAGGAGATCTATCCGTTCAAGGGAAGGTAGAGTCGCGCGATGAGATGGGCGAGATGATGGCCATCTTTAACAAAATGATTGGGCAGCAAGCAGAAATTGTTGATCATGTGCGCAAAGCTTCTATCGAGCTGGCAGCAGGTTCTGAGCAAACAGCCGCTTCTACGGAAGAAGTGTCTACAGCGAGCCAAGAAGTGGCCTATGCCATACAGAAAGTAGCGCAAGAAGCCGATCAAGGAAGTCAGGCTATTGTCAATGTTTCCGAAGTCTTGATAGAGCTTTCTTCTTTAATTCAAATGGCCAAGGATCAAGCTTTAATTGCTGAAAAACACTCTATCAGTACCTTAGAAGCTGCTAAGAAAGGTCAAGAAACAGTCGCTGAGACGATAGATCGCATGGAAATTATCAAAAACAAAACAGTAGAAACGGAAGCCACGATGAAGACCTTAGAAGACTACTCAAAGCAAATTGGCGTTATTACCGAAATGATTACCAACATTGCTAGCCAAACCAATTTGCTCGCTTTGAACGCAGCCATCGAAGCGGCTCGTGCGGGTGAGTCTGGCAAGGGCTTTGCTGTCGTCGCTGAGGAAGTAAGAAAGCTCGCTGAACAATCGAATGAAGGTGCCAAAGAAGTCGCCAATCTTGTTAAGAAAATTGCTACCGCCACCTCAACGGCCATGGAAACGACACACGAAAGCCGCCGGGCCTCAGAACAAGGTGTCCTAGTAGTAGCCCAAGCAGGCCAATCACTGCGTTATATTGTAGAAGCGGTTGATGGAACTGAAAGAGCGATTGGCGATATTGTGACTTTAACAGAAGATGAAGTGGCAGGCTCTGAAAAAATTGTTGAACTGATTAATACTGTCGCCACCGTCATTGAAAATATGGCCAATGATGCGATGCATGTAGCCGCATCGACGGAAGAGACAACAGCAGCCTTAGAAACGGTAGCAGCTAGCACAGAAGAAGCCAGTGCCATGGCGGCTGAGCTGCAATCCTCTATGGAAAGGTTTACAATTCAAGTCAAATCAATCGATCAAATGTCCAGTCTGGAAGTTCTAAATATGGCCAAATCCGATCACTTGATTTGGAAAGTGCGCATTCAAAACCTACTAAAAGGACAGGGGCAGGTTAATTCTGAAGAATTAACTTCCCACCAACAGTGTCGCTTGGGCAAATGGTACTTTAGCGATCGCAACCCTTTCAAGAATGACCCCGACTTTATTGCCATGAATGGCCCGCACGAGCAAGTCCACACTGCCGCTCGAAGCGCCGCAGAAGCTTATGCTGCCGGTAGACAACGTGATGCCGAGAGATATTTCAAGGAGCTTGAAAGCAGTTCAACCCTCGTTCTCATGTATCTTGACCGTTTGATCAAAAAAGCTTCTTCTTAGGATAAGGGGACCTTGTTACTCGGGAACACAGTGCCCTGGCTATGGTTACGCTATGGTTATAAAAAAGAGGCTTCCACAGTTTTTGTGGAGGCCTCTTTTTTGAAGGTTTTGAAGGTCGGGGGGACTCAGCAGAACCGTCCCTTTTATTAGGTAGCTTCGGCTATAAGCGCTTCGATAGTATTTTGTAGCCGCTCCATATACATATCTTGAAACGCTTTATTCTCCCCCAAACCACGCATGTACACATGGACGGCAATGCCTGCTGCTTCTAGCTGGGATTTGGCGGAGTCTTCTTCGTCACCGGCCATGTCGTTATGAGCATGATCGCCTGCTACGAGCATGAAAGGAATGAGTGTGGCTTTGGTGATATCCTTTTGCTGGAGTTCTGCTAGCACTTCTTCTAGCGATGGACCGCCTTCTACCGTATAGAAGTAGAGGTTTTTTAAGCCTCTTTTTTCTGCTTTATATTGTAAGACGATATAGTAAGCATGGGTAGGATGGGGTGAGCCATGGCCCATCAGGACAAGGGCTTCCCCTTCTTCTGTCTTTGGTAACTGTGTTTCGAGCGCGTCCAGTGCTTTGGTGAAGTCATCGGTCATGCCTTCTTGTCCCATGGAATATAGAAGCGGAAGCCCTAAGCCGATTGCTTGGAACGCTTTTTTGTCTTGAAATTGCTTGATGACAGCTTCTACTTCTTCATATTCAATGCCTGGAATGACATGTAGAGACGTTACGGCTACCATGTTGTAGCCTTCTGCTTGCAGGCGCTCTAAGGCTTGCTGTACCGTGTCTACTTGTAATTGATCGCGCTCCTTAAGCACTTTAATAATCTTTTTCGAGGTAAAAGCGCGTCGAACTTCCCAGTCAGGATATTCTTCACGCACTCTATTTTCAATGGCTTCAATCGTTACCTTCCGTGTCTCGGCATAGGAAGTACCGAAAGAAACGACGAGGATGGCTTTTTTCCCTTTTTCATTCACGGCAGTGACTCTCTCCTTTTTTGGTTGATACCATAAAGGGTCTGTTATTTTTGTGGCTTCCGTCGAGCTAGAATCAAGGACAGATAATTGACGGGCTTAGAGCGAATCTCATCGAGGTTGTTGACGATGATTTCTCCATCAAGGCCACAGCGACTGATTAAGGTTGCTTGATCTTTGAGCCCATGCTTTTCCAGTCTATCGATGATCTGATCCTTTTCTTTATAGACCTTCATTAAAACCAGGTTGTCGGCCTGGGCAAAAAGACTGTCTAGATCGTCGCTTTCTGAAATTGCAGGAACGATGGTGAGATGCTCTTTGCCTTCAGCGAGCGGTTGCCCTGTTCGCGCGGCAGCGGCACAGAAAGAAGGAATGCCCGGTATGATTTCGGTAGGATAATTTTGCGCTTGCACAAGCTTGTGCATATATATGTAGGTGCTGTATAACATGGGATCCCCAAGGGTAATAAAGGCTACCGACTGGCCCTGATCCAGCGCTTTCGTGATTGTCTGGATAATCTCCTGCCAGGCCGCATCGAGTGTCTCTTGCTCATAGGTCATCGGAAAGAGCAGAGTATGTACAGTTACTTGTGGTCTTAGATAGGCTTGCACAATCTGCAGAGCCAGGCTCGCTCGATCATCACGACTTTTCGGCGCAATAATCACATCCACCTGCCCTAGAATGCGCGTCGCCTTATGGGTTAACAACTCCGGATCACCCGGTCCTACTCCGATCCCATAAAAAATGGCCGACATGCTTCTCCAACCTCTCTTTTTTTAACAATTAGAGCCACTTTACCTGCTCTCTCCCCCTTTTGTCAAGGGGGCAGACGGCAACGAAAGAGCCCGTCGAACGTGCCTATAAAAATCTTGCCACAGGGGCTCCATATGATCTATCTTAGCTGGCGGAAGAGGCAACGCTTCATAGAAAACACTAGGGCCTGCTTCTTCAAGAGCCTTTTTTTTATTTGAACCACTCTTTTTACGGCCCCTTACTTCCTTTTCATTCACAGGCTCCGCCTTACCTTGCGGTTTTTTTACCATAATACCTCCCTCTGCCAACTACTCCACAAGCTGACTACGCAACGCAAACACATCACGCAACTCTTTGGTAGACAATTCCGTAAGCCATTGTTCGCCGCCACCAATAATCTGGTTGTTCAAAAACTGCTTCCGTTCAATCATATTGTCAATGCGTTCTTCCAAAGTACCGAGGGTAATAAATTTATGAGCTTGCACCCGCCGCGTCTGTCCAATTCGATAGGCCCGATCGGTCGCTTGGTTCTCTACAGCAGGGTTCCACCAACGGTCAAAGTGAAAGACATGATTGGCTGCCGTTAAATTCAAGCCGCTTCCTCCTGCTTTCAGGGAAAGAATCAGAGCCGTACAAGCTTCTTCTGAAGGCCCATCGACTTGTTGAAACTGTTCAATCATTTTCTCGCGCTTTGCTTGTGGCGTTCCACCGTGTAAAAAGAGGACGCCTTCGCCTAAAAGCGCTCGCAAGGCGCGCTCAAGCAAGCGCCCCGTCTCTACATACTGGGTAAAAATAAGACAGCGATCGCCTTCTTGATAAACTTCTTCAACCATCTCTAAGAGTCTCTCTACTTTATTAGAACGGTGGCGAAGGGGAGCCTCTGCACCTTCTTTGAGCAACAAAGCGGGGTGGTTGCATAGTTGTTTGAGTCGAGTCAAGGTGCCTAGAACGATGCCTTTGCGCGCAATGCCCTGGGCTTCTTCGATTTTTTCCATGGCTTCTTGAACGACTGTCTCATAAAGAGCTGCTTGTTCTGCTGTTAGATTCAAATATTCTTTGCTTTCTTGCTTTTCCGGCAGTTCTAACTCAATGGTCTGATCTTTTTTCTCACGGCGAAGTAAAAAGGGACGAATCAAGCGCTGTATTTGCTCTAGCTCTTCCCCTTTCGGATCCCGTTCAATTGCTTGAACAAAGCGGCGGCCAAACTCACGAATGTTGCCTAGATAGCCGGGGTTAAGAAAGTCCATAATCGACCACAATTCAGTCAAGCGATTTTCCATTGGCGTTCCTGTTAAAGCGACACGGTGCCGACTGGGAAAAGCGCGCACAGCCATGGATTGCTTGGCATAGGCATTTTTGATATTTTGCGCTTCATCGAGACAGATGCAGTCCCATTCTAGATTCTTGAGATCTTCTTCATCCATCTGCGCCAATGTATAGGTTGTAATGACCAAGTCCTGGCCTTGAAGGGCTGTTGAAAGTGCTGCATCTCGGGCACGACGACTGCCATAGTGTAGATATACTTTTAACGAAGGGGCAAAGCGCTCCAGTTCTTTCTGCCAGTTCCCGAGTACGGAAGTGGGACAGATGAGCAAGGAGGGGCGGGTCGGCCCTTCTTTTTCTTTGACATGGAGCAAGTAGGTAATCCATTGAATGGTCTTACCCAGTCCCATATCGTCGGCCAGACAACCCCCGAGACCGAATTTGCGGAGAAAAAGAAGCCAGGCGCTGCCGAGTTTTTGGTAGGTCCGCAAAGCACCTTCAAAGGTAGAGGGTGGATCGAGCGGTTGGAGCTGCTGGGCGTTGGTTAAGTCTTTGACCAGCTTTTGCATGGGTTTGTCCCAGAAAAGGGTCAGCTCCATCGATTCGCTTTTGCCTGATTCCTTCTGCGCTCTATCAATAGAATCTTGCGCAGTGAGGGAACTGTTGTTTTCTGTGGAAGCAAGGGCACCGGCATTCTGATCGTTCTCAGCAAGCCCAGGGGCCCTTCGTTCCACCTCATCAGATTTGCCAGCCTCTCCGGGCAAGGGCAACGTATTATCTTGCCCGTCCAGATCGATTTTCCAAGACGGTGGCAAAGCGCCAAAGTAAAGCTGCAGGGCTTCACCAAAGGTAAAGCCTTTTTCTTTTTTCTGCATTTTCTCTAAAATCTTTTGCGCTAGAGCAGGGTCTAGGCGAATCCAACGATCGCGCAAACGAACGAGCCGTCGACCTTCTCGGGCTAAGCGGACAAAATCTTTTTCTTCTAGCTCCAAATCTCCAATGGCCACTTTCCAGTCGAATTGCACAATTTGTTGGAGACCGAAAAAGGTCTCACCCGTTCCCCCTACAGAAGTCGTAGCATGTACATGAAGTCGTGCCTTTTGCTGGGCCAACTCTTCCCACCATTTTGGTAACATCACAGAAAATCCAGCCCCAGCCAATCGCAGGCTATGGTCCGTTAAAAAAGTCCAAGCTTCTTCTTCCGTAAGCCAATCTTTCATGATTGGTGGAGATGAATCTTCTTGCTGATGAAAAAGATCCGGGACCAAACGATGAAGCTTCTGTAAATCCCGATCGAGTTGGCCAAGCTGTTCCATCCAATGAGGCGGCAAAGCTGCTTTAAGAATATGCTCTTTGTTGTAAACTACTTTTTCATCGTCTTTTGACTGTAAGAAAAAGCGCAGCGGCCACTGATCTTCAAGAGGGTAAGGGCCTTCTCCTGGTAGCATGCCTCCATCGAGATTCGGCTCATCCAATTGCAAAAGAGGGCGAAAAGGCGCTGCATTCTGAAGCCAGCCAATCAGTTCTAACCAGTCTTTTTCATCGACAATCGATCCTGCAGAAGATAGGGCGGTTGCAGCAGTTTGTGCAGCAGTTTGTGCAGCAGTTTGGTCACCCTTTTTCTCTACTTTACCCTTTCTTGGCTTACTGGCTCTTTGCAAAGATTCGCTACCTTGTAAGGCAGTGTATTTTTCCGTAAGACATCGCCAAGTCTCGCCAACAGAAGGATCATTGGCCAGAAGTTCTTCCAGAATGCCATGGATCCATGCTTCCATTTGATCGCAAGAGGCAATGCCCTTCCCGAGAGAATGAAGGGCTTCTTTAACGAAAGAAAAAGCTTCTTCTTGCAAACGCCAGCGTCGACGACCTTCCTCCCAGGCTTTGTAGTCAGGAAGCCATAAGCCTTTCTCTAAAGCAGAGGCAATCATTGGCGCAGCGACCGTTAGCGTCAGTGTGTCTTCTGACCAAGACCAAGCAAGATCTTGCATCCACGGTTGATATAGCAATAGTTCTAGCATTGTCAAGGGAGATACTTGCAAGCCCCATCGTTGATCCTGCTTCATAAGAGGGACAAAAGTACCATAAAAAGATCGTTCATGCCAGGTAAAAAGGGCAAACTTTAGTGCCTCAGCGCCCTTTTCTGATTGGTTGTGTATGGAAGTTGTGCTGTTGGCATTGACAAAAAAGAAGCTCTCTTTTTCCATCCATTCAATATGCAGATATATTTTACAATGTAGATCGATCATGATATCAACTTTCCTTTGCGCAACTCCTCTTGAAAGGCTCGTAAACGAAAATGGGTCTGTAGCAGTTGGGCGAAATAAACTTCCCAGCGATCCATCTTTTTCAGCTTTCGATAAAGTGTACGCATTTTCTTGAGCATGCGAGTCGCTTCTTTATAAGCAGGACGATTTTTTTGCGCTATGATATGTATAACTTTTTGATGATAATAGGGCAAAAGGATGGCAGGATCTTCTCTTTCAAGAACCTTTATATAATATAAGGATTCTGAAGAGTAGAAAGAATGGACAAGTCGTAGTTCCATCCAGCGTCGATGCTCTTTTTTCTCTCGCAAGACTCGCTCATAGATAGAAGCGCTTCTAGGCATACCGCTTCGCAGCAGGGCCATCATCTCTTCTTCTACTTCCATCTCTTTCGCTACCCTTAGCCACAATTCATAATATTCTTGGACCATTGGACTCTGCTCTACCGATTGCCTGTTATTGCAAGCCACTGTTTTTTCTAACCAACGAAGCCAGGCTAAGAGTCGCTCCCACTGCTTCCCTTTGACAAAGCCATGGATGTAGATCTGCAATGTTTCCATAAACCAAGATAGATTTTGAATCTTTGACTGCTCGAGTACCTCTTGGGCTTCTTCATCTTCGCGCCAAACAATGGAAAAATGAGCCACCAGTGCATTCAATCGATGATACTGCTGACCTTTGCTTTTTTCAACCTGCTCTAAGATTTGCTCCCTTTCCCTTTCTTCTTGCTCCGTATCCCGTAGAAAGTGGGCTAAGAAAAGGCGATATAGATCGAGCCAGGGATAATAGCCTTCATTGCCAAATTCCAGGGTCAAGCTGCGTAGGGAATCTAGGAAAACTTCTTCTCCTTCTTCCTCATCAGCCCAAGTGCTTTTTTCAAGCTTGCTGGCTCTTTCTAAGAAAAGCGCTGGCAGATCTTGTAGGTAGCCATACATTTTTAATCGAGGATCGTCGCTAACCACTTTTTCCCATGCTTTCATGAAAAATAAAATGGCTGCCAGTTGGAAAAGGGTCTGACGTTTGACCGGCCAATCTTTGCTATGCTTTTCCACCTTTTTACCAAAATTTTGATAACCACTGTGGATCAGGGTTCTAACATAGCTTTCCGCCGAAAGGCCGTAGGTATCTTCATAGTAAAGCTGATAGAGGAGCTCCCAGCTCGTCACGGGGCTTTTGCTCGTTATATCACGAGGTTTTGTTCCTTTATTTTCGCCTTTTGCGCTTCCTCGTGACGCTCTTCTCTCAGCAAGAGCATGCAAAGCGGCTGCCTCGTGTTCACAACAATCCGCATAGAGTGAGCACGTGCAATGATTTTCATAGGGGCGATTGAGATATACGGTTGTTATATGAATTCCACCTGTAAGGCCTTTCACTTGGGCAATGACTTTGTTGCCCTGGCCTAGAAGGTTAACTACATAGCCTTCTTGATAAAGGCGCCATCCCTCTTCATAGTCCTCCGGATGAAGCGATTCAAGATAGGCCTCCACATTCGCTCGTTGTTGTGTCGTTAGTGTTAACAGCGACTGCATTGTATAGCGCCTCCATATAAAAGTGGCCTTAGAAAAAAGGGCCATGTAATTTTTCATTCCCCCATGCCCGGTCGGGCACAACCAGTGATGAAAAAAAGCTTTTCCTGATTACGTTGGGGGTACTTCATAGAGGGGCCAGGTCATCACGCTTTCCTCCGCTCTGGACTGGTCCCACGCTGTTACCGCCAGCAAGCTGGCGACAGCTGAGGTCCCAAGTCCCGCTCCGGAAAGCGTGATGCCCAGGCCCAGAGAGTTTTTACTGATTGTTACTCCCATTGACATTGCTTTGGGCAACTTTCTGCTATGTATACGCAACTGTCTATTGTATTTGCAATAGGCCCAAACCCAGTCTCAACCAGCAAGATGTACCTGGGGCAGGCGTTATGACTTCCTGGAGAGAGGACTTCAGACCTCAGCCATCGGCAGCTTGCTGCCGCTCATGGCGTGGGATGAGTCCGTTCGGAAGGAATTCATAACGCCTGACCCCACCACAAGGTAGCTATTTTCCTGCTATAAACAAGAGATTCGACAGTATATCCTTTTAACCTCGTTATTTTCTCATAGTCTCGTCCCTTAAAACAAGTTGTAATGTAGATTTTTTATGATAGCGGAAAGGTTTTACTGTGATCTTGTATCTTCTATGCTTCTACGACAGGATGTGCGTTATTTAAATCTTATTTATGTTATAATGAATAAGATTAACAGCAACAAACATCAATCTATTTTTCAGCACTCCATGCATCATTTTATAGTTAGAAAGGGATACGTAAGGAGTGAGTACACTATGTTCCAGGGCATCAAGGGCAAGTTTATACTTTCTTTTCTTGTTGTAATTATCGCCGTAACGACAGCCATCGGGACGACTTCCTACTTCTATGCAAAAAAGGCTATCCTCACAGAAATTGAAGATGCAATGGACGCTTTTGCAAGGGAAGGTAGCAAGTTGGTCAACAGTCAGCTCAGCAGACAATTGATATTCCTAGAAGCGCTTGCAGAGCGAAGGATTGTAACTGACGATACATCTTGGGAAGAAAAAGTAAGGATTTTACAAAATGAAGCCCAAAGAATGGGCTATCAAGATTTTTACCTAGCCGATCCTTCTGGAATGGCTCGTCAGTTTACTATTGAAGAAGCATGGCCTGATGTGCGCGATCGACCTTATTTTCATCAAGCTCTAGCAGGAAAGCCTGCGGTTTCTGATGTCATTATCAGTCGCGTAACCGGTCAGCCTGTGATTGTTTTTGCTGTTCCCGTCTTTCGAGATGATCAAGTTGCAGGCGTTTTCTTCGGCACACGAGATGGTACAGGCTTAAGTACCCTTGCTGGTGGCATTACCATTGGTCGAGGTGGTTATGCTTACATAATTAATGAAAAAGGCACATTTATTGCCCATCCCAACGAAGCGCTCGTTCTAGAAACGTTTAATCCCATTGAAGAGGCCCAGACGCAACCTGAATTGAGAGAATTGGCAGCAATCATGGAAAATCATATGATTCAAGGCGAAAGCGGAGTTGCCTATTATTTTTTCGATGGGGCTGAAAGAGTTGTAGCTTATGGGCCCATTGAAGGTACGGGGTGGTCTCTCGCCGTTGCCTCTACGACAGAGGAGTACTTGTCTGGTTTACGGCAGCTTGTGCTCGTAATTGCTGGAGCAACAGGTTTTGTTATGCTGGCTGGTGCGGCTATTGGCACGTTTTTTGGCAATAACTTTGCCAAGCCAATTATAGAAGTAACGAAGCAAGCAGAAGATCTAGCCCAGCTTAATCTGAAGAACGACATTCCTGCAGAGTATTTACAGCGACAAGATGAAGTTGGGAGGCTTGCGCAGTCTTTTCAGCTTATTATGAACAATTTACGGACCATGGTGAAAGAGCTTGGACAAGCTTCTCAGCTAATGGCGGCTACTTCAGAAGAGTTAACCGCCACTTCGGAGCAGGCTTCCAGTTCGGCCGATGAAGTCGCCAGAGCCGTTGGTGATGTGGCCAGTGGTGCTACCAAGCAAGCTGATGATACAAGCCAAGGCACTGAGAAGATGATGGAGTTTTCTACGATGATTGAACGGAATCAGTCTGACTTAGAAGATGTAAACTGCGCTGCTGATAAGGTGCTACAGTTGCAAAAGGATGGCTATCAGACATTGCAACACCTTTTGCGCAAAACAGAAGAAAGTGCACAAGCAGCCGACCACGTTTCTCAGGTGATTGCGTCAAACAACGACAATGCTCAAAAAATTGCTGCCTCTAGTAAAATGATTGAAAGCATTGCCGCGCAAACGAATCTTCTCGCTTTAAATGCCGCCATTGAATCAGCCCGCGCGGGCGAAGCCGGTCGAGGCTTTGCTGTTGTTGCTGAAGAAATACGGAAGCTGGCAGAACAGTCTACGCAGTTCTCCAAAGATATTGAAACTGTGCTGCAAGCGTTACAAAGTGAATCGCAAAAAGCTGTCGAGATCATGGGCTCTGTATCTAAAGTGGTGACCGCCCAGAGTCAACAAGTAAATCGTACAGAACAGACTTTCCAGGATATTGCTACTGCGATGGAGCAGACGAAAGGTCGTATTAATGCGCTAAATCAGTCAGGGCAAGAAATGGAAAGAAAAAAAGAAGAGATTATGGCTATCATAGGCCGGCTTTCTGATATTGCAGGAGAAAATGCTGCGGCCGCGGAAGAGGCTTCTGCTGCAACGGAAGAGCAGTCAGCTTCTATGCATGAAATTGCTCGGGCCAGTGATTCTTTGGCACAGTTGGCGCAGGCATTGCAAGGGGTTATTCAGCGCTTTAAGACGTAGATGCATGATTTTGTGGTGGGAACACAGTAAAAAAACCGCAGTGGCTTTTTAGCCAAGGCGGTTTTTCTTTTTCTACAAATATCGCTTTTTTCAGTGAAAATCATCAATCCAAGACTTGACATTCTTGGGATCGAGATATAATATCATTGATAATGTATTTCAGTTTAATGTTTTATTAAAGTTTGAAGAGGTGAATTATGAGTTGTCATGATTTAGATGGTTCTTCTGAAGAGTCTACTTCTGGAGAACGTAAGTTTCTTCTTGTGGGCAATCCGAATGTAGGAAAAAGTGTTATTTTCTCTAAGCTCACTGGAAAGAATGTGATGGCCTCTAATTATGCAGGTACAACCGTGAGTATGACAGAAGGTACGATTCACTATCAAGGTACGAAAAGTTCACTCGTCGATCTCCCAGGCATCTATTCTTTAGAAGCTTCATCACCGGCAGAAGAAGTGGCTGTCAAAGTGTTAGAAGCCCGTGAAGTAGATGCCATCCTTTTTGTCCTCGATGCCACAGGGTTGGAGAAGAACTTGCCCTTTGCTTATCAGATCTTGGGTTATGGCATCCCTGTTGTCTTTGCCTTGAACTTGCTGGATGTGGCCAAGGCCAAAGGGATACAAATTGATATTAATAGGCTGGAAAAAGAACTCGGTGCTCCTGTGATATCAACGATAGCCGTTCGGCATATTGGGTTGAAGGAGATCCTACAGAAGCTTCATGAAGTTTCCAGCAAAAAGAAGAAGGTAGCGCCTTCTCATAGACCAAAGAGTGTAGAAGAATATTGGTCTGAAGCCAATCGAGTGAGCCAGCAAGTTCAGAAAGTTACGGAACCGCGACAAAGCTCTTTTCTTGATCGCCTTAGCATGCTCAGTCTGCAATTGTTGCCCGGTACGTTGATTGCTTTGATCGTGTTATGTCTTTCAGTGGCTTTTGTTGTCGGTGGAGGAAAAGCACTGCGCAGCTTGATCTTGCTTCCTCTAGTTAACGATCTTTATATCCCTTGGATCACCCAATTTATGTCTCAATTTATGGCTGAAGGCATCTGGCTCAACGTGCTTGTCGGCGAATATGGGATGCTCGTTAAAGGGATTGAATGGCCTTTTGCTTTAATATTGCCTTATGTTTTTCTTTTTTATATCGTCTTATCGGTATTAGAAGATACAGGTTATTTGCCTCATCTTGGTGTTCTTGTTGACGGTTTACTTCGACGAATAGGGATTCAGGGGAGCAATATTGTACCTTTTATCATGGGCTACGGTTGCGCCATTCCAGCTATTTTAGGCTCTCGCGCTGCGACTACTTATAGAGAACGAGTTATCCTAGCGACGATTGTTTCTCTTGCTGTACCTTGCATCGCTCAGACAGGTGCTTTTATTGCTTTACTCGGTGAACATTCTGCCATGGCACTGATCTTTGTCTATTTACTTTCTTTTCTTGCCATTTTGTTTAGCGGCATGCTCTTAAATAAAAGTATATCTGGCAAGTCAGATCCACTGCTTGTAGAAATTCCTCATCTACTTCTTCCTAATGAACAAGCGTTAATGAAGAAAATCTATCTTCGAACCAAATCTTTTATGATAGAAGCGGAGATACCGATGATTTTAGCCATTGGCGTAGCAGCTTTACTCGTAGAAACAGGGCTATTGAATGCTCTCGGCATTTTCCTCCAACCGCTCGTCGTAACTTGGCTAGGTCTGCCTCAAGAGGCGAGCATTGCACTGATCCTGGGGGTTATTCGAAGAGAAATTGCTGTACTACCACTACTTGAGATGAATTTAACGACTTTACAAATGGTGGTGGGATCGGTGGTTGCGCTTTTTTACCTTCCTTGCCTTTCTGCCTTTGCTGTCTTAACAAAGGAATTTCGCTTGAAACTGGCTTTGGCTGTTAGCCTTTCCACCATTGTTGTTGCATTCTTCGTAGGAGGCCTCATTCATCATATTGGAAAAGCCCTTTTGCCTCTTCTTATCTAAGAATACGGAAAAATAGAAAAAACCAACGTTGAAATAGAATTGGATGGATCTATTAAGTTGAGATAGAGGGGATTGGAAAAGAGAATGAAGAATATAAGAATACGAAATAAGTTGATCGTAATTTTTGTGGTAACAACCATTTTACCACTCCTTGCTATGGGGTGGCTTACCTATGAGAAAGCAAAGGAGCATCTTCACGAAAAAACCTTTGCCAACCAATCTTTACAATTGACTCTGGTAAAAGAGCGTGTAGGTCTCTTATCCATAGATAAAGCACTCCAGCCATGGAGTGAAGAGCAATTTATCGACAGTTCTGTCTACATAACCAATAATAAGGGAGCCTTACTTGGGTACAGAGAAAAGGCGAGTCCAGTCTTCCTAACGACAGTTGATAGCCTCGATTCCGCTCAAAAGATATCGCTCCAACTCCCTCCCGAGATTCTTCAGATCCTACAATCAGCACTGGCTCATAAAGACCTTTCTTTTCAAGCCTCTTTGTCTTATAGAAATGCCCTGGGCGAAGAGGTCTACGGTACAATGGGGACTGTGCTATGGCAAGATCAAATTCTAGGAATTCTCATTGAAGAAGAAAAGAAAAAACAACTTGAGGGACTCGGCGAAATTCAGACGATTGTGATGAGCATCTTGGTTTTATTTCCCCTCTATGGCATCATTGCAGCCCTTTACCTAGGGAAAGTGATTACCAACGGTTTAGAAGCTACGACCCTTCATAGCAAAGTCATAGCTGATGGCGATTTCAGCATCGATGTTCCCGATGATTATATAAATAATAAAGATGAAATTGGAGAAATGTCCCGAGCTCTTCATAGCATGCAGCAATCGATTCGTGCTATTTTTCTTCAGATTATGGATGCCAGTCAACGGTTGGGCGCAGCCTCCGAAAAGTTGTCCTCGAGTGCCGATGAAACGAACGATGCTGCTTCTCAAGTCGCTGTTATGATTCAAGAAGTTGCCTCTGGTGCCGAGAAACAGTTACATAGCACCGAAGAAAGCGCTCGTGTCATAGCAGAAATGGCAAGTGGCATCGAGCAGGCTTCTCTAACTTCTAGCAGCATGGCAGAAACATCACAAGAAATGATCGAAAAAGCCAATACAGGAAGCAAAGCTATCGACACCACAATTAAGCAGTTTTATCAAATTCAAGAAGACACAACAGGTATGGAAAAAGTGATCCAGACCTTGCAAAAGGATTCAGAGCAAATTGGCTCTATTCTTCAGATTATCTCTACCATTTCTGATCAGACGAACTTACTCGCCCTGAATGCAGCCATCGAGGCTGCTCGAGCTGGTGAAAAAGGCAGAGGCTTTGCTGTTGTAGCAGAGGAAATTCGTAAGCTATCGATGCAAACTTTAGATGCTGCCAATCAAATCGGACAATTGATCGAAAAGATTCAAAGCAATACGGCACAGGCTGTTTATTCTATGGATAAAAGCAAAGTGCAAGTAGAAAAAGGATTAACGAAAGTTGAAGAACTGCATCAAGTCTTTGACACCATTCTAGGTTCAATCCAAAAAGTAGCCCGTCAAATTGAAGAATTAACGAGCTTTACCAAAGCGATTTCCTCTCGTTCTGATGAAGTAAAGAATTATGTTACAAGTTTTGAGAACATTGCTAAAGACTTTTCTTCTTCTACGCAGAAAATTGCTACTTCTTCAGAAGATCAAGTTAGCAATATAGGAGAAATAAAAAAAGCAGCGAAAAGCTTAGCTGCGATGTCGGAAGAACTGCAGCAATTGGTGCCTAAGTTCAAAGTGTAGCTCCGCTCATCAACAAAAGCGGTCGGTTGCTTTTTTCTTTGCAGTCTATTCGTCAACCATTTGTAACCATAAGCCTAAGCTTTGTTCTACAAAAGTCGCTACAAGTTCTATAAATGGACCATAATCTTTCGTTATATGGCCGTAGTCTAGTCCATCGTAGTAATGCGTACGGGCTGTCTTTGGAATTACTACGGGTGGATACCCCTGCTTCATTAATTCAAAGTTAAGTAATAGTCGAGCTGTTCGGCCATTACCATCGACAAAAGGGTGTATTTTTACAAATTCACCGTGTAGCAGTGCCGCTCTTTCAATGGTATGATAGGTTCTCCAATCCTGTCTGTATTGCTGAATCAGCCATTCCATTTGCTCAGGCACAAGTATATGTTGAGGTGGTCTATGCTTTGCTCCACTAATCAAAACATTTTCTCTTCGATAGATTCCAGCATTGCTATCATCAATAGACTTGAGTACAAGTCGATGTAAATTCTTGATATCCCACTCGCTCAGGTCTTGTTTTTGTGCCACAATGCTTTCTAAATACAAAATGGCTTCTTTGTGGTTAATAACTTCTAGGTGCTCTTTCATCGACTTGCCACCAATGGTAATACCCTCGAGAACAACTTTTGTTTCCGTTAAGGTTAGGGTGTTCCCTTCAATGGCGTTCGAATTGTAGGTCCATTCTAAGAGGACATGATCTCGTAAAGATTTTGCTGTATGAGGCGGCAAAGGTCGCTTTTCATCGAGGCGCTTCTTTTTCTTGTCTATTTCTAGGAAGGCCATATGCTATCACTCCAATAATCATTCCTACGGCGTCCTTGGAACCTTCGTTTTTTCCATTTTACTAAAATTGCCAATAAGATACAAGGGGACGTAAAAAAACCGCAGTGGCTTTTGGTGAGCCAAGGCGGTTTTTCTTTTTCTATAAATATCGCTTTTTTCAGTGGTTAAAGACAATGGAATGGTTTCAACAAAATATTGTCGTGACTGGTTCTAGCTGACCGTAAACTGGCCCACTTGATTTTCTAACTCATTGCCTAAATGGGTTAGTTTTTCGGCTGCATCGTTTATTTCTGTTAAGCCATGGCTGGTGCGTTGACTGCGCTGATCAATGTCATTCATACTTGTATTGACTTCAGAAATGGTTCCTGCCACCGATTCGATGGCGCCTGTCACTTCTACAACTGCTTGTTGTACTTGTCCTGTCATTTCATTAAATTGCTTGGCCATAGCGAGAAATTGGTCTGCATCCCCTTTATACTTGCGGCTGACAGTAGCAAAGTCTTGATAGTCTCCCATGACTTGTTGATTTACAAATCGAAGCATACGATTGGAACTTTCCACGAGTTCATTCATAGCTTGTTGAACTTGGCCAATTACTTTTCGAATATCGACAACTGCCTCGGAGGAGTTTGCCGCTAGCTTACGCACTTCTTCTGCCACTACAGCAAAGCCTCGACCATTGTCACCTGCTTGGGCTGCTTCAATGGCTGCATTCAGCGCGAGAAGATTTGTTTGGTCTGCAATTTGATGGATCGTTTCTACAAGCACAGAGATTTGCTGGACTACTTTGGCTTCTTCAATCGAACGTACTAGAATCGGTTCAATTTCTTCATAGATTTTTTCTGCTTCTTTTTTTGATTTTAGGGTACGCTTTTCTAACTCTAAGGCTGCTTTTCCAATCTTTTCAGCTTCTTTTTGCCCACCTTCTGCCTCCGTACTTAAATGGGTTAAAAAAGAAGCCATCTCTTCACTAGAAGCCGTAATTTGCTCCGTGGCAGCTGAAGCACTTTCTGTTCCAAGCGCAATGCGTCTTGTTGAAGAAGCCACTTCTTCCATATCCTGTGCTGCTGTTTCGGTGGTCGCTGACAGTTGCTCACTTGAAGCGGCCAATTCACTAGCGGCAGTCCCGATTTTTTGCCAGCTATGACGCAACTTATTTTGCATCTGATCAAGGGCTCTTGCCATATCTCCCAATTCATCGGTCAGAGCCAACTGTTCCGGCGGCAAGCTTTGTGAAAAATCACCAGCAGCAATGCGGGCCAAGTGTTCTTTTGTTGCATTAATTTTGCCTGTGATTCTAGAGACAGAAAAGGCAATCACCAAAGCAATTACGATTATGCCTGCTAGGGCAATACCGATTGTAATCAACATGGTCTTTTGAATGGGTGCTGTAATTTCTGAGTGATGAACGACGGTGCCATAGCTCCAAGGACTTTCTGTTTCTCCTATTATAATCGGAACATAGGTCCGTGAAACGACTTGGTCCATGACCTGGGAATAGGATTGGTTAATAAAAATTTGTCCACTTTGAATTTTTTCCAAAATCTCTCCATCGCTATCCAGTGTTAGTTCTCCAGCAAGCTCTCCAATTCTCTCACTATGCGGGTGAGCCGCAATGATTCCTTCATGGGATAGCAAGCGACCAAAACCACTTTCGTAGAGGACCATATCATTATTAATTTCATTTATTTGATCGAGTGTGACATCTACACCGACAACACCAACAGTTTGGCCTTCCTTTTTCACAGGAACAATGAGAGAAGTCATCATAACATCTTGTCCCATAATGGAATAGCTGTAAGGCTCCAGTATAACTTCTTGTCCCTTCTCTAGCGGTAAAAGATAATAGTCACCGATTCCAGGCTGATCATAGCCTTGCAATATATCACGAATGATTACATCATTACTGCGGTGCCAATAGGGAATAAATCGCCCTGTCTGATCGTGATCAGGCTGATTGACAAAGTCACTATCTTTCCCATCAAAAGCATTAGGTTCCCAACAAGTCCAGACCGCCAGGAATTCTTCATTGTATCGAAGTACGTTGGCAAGCATGGTATCTACCACGTCTCGATGTACCTGTCCTTTTTCTTGCATTCCTTCTATGGACTGCGCCAATATTCGTGCACCATCCATGGCGCCATTTAAAATATTTTTGATCTCGTTGGCGTATTCGTGGGACACATGCAGAGTTATTTGAGCAGCCTGCTCTAAAGCCTGTTGCTGATTCATGTATGTAGTGACTCCAATGACCAAGCTAAAAAGAGCAATCACCGTTCCAAGGGTCAGTGTAATAATCTTTTTCTGCAAAGTACTTCTCATGAAAAAACTCCTTTGAAACTTTCTCTGGTTGTTTTTCATTATAATACCATTGTTTCCGAAAAGCACTAACCGCTTTTTGTTTTTATATTATATATTTTAGCTTGTAATCCGATTCCAAGCAATTACTGCTCTCTATTGAAAAAACCCTCGGTCACTGAATCCGAGGGTTTTGATTTCTCTATACTAACTCGCCATGGCACGGACGATAGAGTAACCTTGTAGAGGGGACTGGGCATCACGCTTTCCTCCGCTCTGGACTGGTCCCACGCTGTTACCGCCAGCAAGCTGGCGACAGCTGAGGTCCCAAGTCCCGCTGCGGAAAGCGTGATGCCCAGTCCCAGAAGGTTTTTGCTGATTGTTACTTCCGTTGGAATAGCTTGGCGAAACTTTCTTCTATACGCAACTACCTATTGTATGTGCATCTGGAATAGGCTCAAACCCAGTCACAACCAGCAAGATGTATCTGGGTCAGGCGTTATGACTTCCTGGAGAGAGGACTTCAGACCTCAGCCATCGGCAGCTTGCTGCCGCTCATGGCGTGGGATGAGTCCGTTCGGAAGGAAATCATAACGCCTGACCCCACCACAGAGTAGCTATTTTCGTATTAGCCCCCTATGCCCGGTACAATAGAAAAAATATAAGGAAGTGACAAAATGATTTACTACCCCTCGCTACGCACCATCGCCATTGTAGGCATCTCAGACAAAAAAGAACGCCCCAGCTACCAGGTTGCTCAATACCTCCAGTCACAAGGCTATCGAATCATACCTGTCAACCCAAGAGTCACAGAAGTCTTGGGAGAAAAATCCTATCCCGACCTACTATCCATTCCTGAAGAAATAAAAATTGACGTAGTAGATGTTTTTCGTCGTTCCGAAGAAGTGCTACCTATAGCACAGCAAGCCATCCAAAGAAGTGCATCGGTTTTGTGGCTCCAAGAAGGCGTTATCAACGAAGAAGCAGAAGCACTCGCAGCCTCCGCAGGCCTTACTGTAATCATGGATCGGTGCCTAAAAAAAGAATACACCGCCTGGCTCCATAGCGATCCGAAAGAAATATACGATGTCATCATCATAGGCGCTGGACCGGCGGGCTTAACAGCAGCACTTTATGCCGCTCGCTCAGGCCTAAAGACAGCCATTTTCGAAGGGCAAACACCGGGTGGGCAAGCTTCTACCACAGAAATGCTAGAAAATTACCCTGGCTTTGAAGAACCCGTATCAGGGCCCGAGCTCATGATGCGCTTTTTAAGCCAGGCCACAGGCTTTGGAGCGACTTTAATCACCGAAGAAGTCCAACGATGCGAACTAGAAGGACACCTCAAAGTCATAGAGACAGCTTTTGATAACAGATTTTTTGCTCGCGCCGTCATCATAGCAGCAGGTGCGCAGTCGAAAAAGCTCGGTGTAAAAGGCGAAGCTACCTTTCATGGTCGAGGCGTATCGTACTGCGCCACTTGCGATGGAGCTTTCTTTCGAGATCGCCACGTTGTCGTAGTCGGTGGCGGTGACTCTGCTGTAGAAGAAGCTCTCTACCTGACCAAATTCGCATCGCAAGTCACCATCGTGCATCGTCGCGATCAACTACGAGCCACAAAAGTCCTCCAAGATAGAGCCAAGAAAAACCCCAAGATCAAGTTTCTCTGGAATAGCGTCGTGGAAGAAATAACAGGCGATACAGCGGTAGAAAAAGTAGTCGCCAAAAATGTAACAACCGGCGAAGCTTCTGATCTATCCTGCGAAGGTATCTTTGTCTATGTCGGTCATGCGCCTTCTCTAGACTTTCTCGGCGGCGCTGTCGCTTTATCGCCCGATGGCTATATTGCTACCGACAGCCAGTTAGCGACCAATATTGCCGGTGTCTTTGCTTGCGGTGACGTAAGAAACACACCTCTGCGGCAAGTAGCCACCGCCGTTGGGGATGGTGCCATTGCTGCCATGGCAGTGGAAAAATATTTATCTTATCATGAATAAGTAGCTATGTTATAATGTCATTTATGCTGTGCCCAAGACCCTATCACCCTATCATTGGCGCGGGATTACAAGATTCTGCTTGATAGTCATTGCAGATAAAAGAAATCATTCACCATAGAAAGGATGAAGAACGTGTTCAACAAGAATCGTACTTTTGTTACCGTAACAGCTATCATCCTCGCCATTGGTCTGATTGGGAGTACCATGGCTTTCACCTTATTTTCCCTCCCCATTGGATCAGACCCAACCATCAATCCAGAAGTCTATGAAGAAAGCTTGCGACAAGATATTGCCATCATGGAAGCAGAAGTAGAAAATGATCCCGACTACTTGCCAGGTTGGGTAGCTTTGGGCAACTATCGCTACGACATGGGACGCTTTTTATCACTGAACGGCAACCTTGAAGAAGGGGAAGATTTTTACCGACAAGCTGTTGAAGCGTACAGCAAAGCTTTAGAAATGGACCCCGATGACACCAATGTTCGTGTTGATATGGCAACAGCTGCTTTTTACAGCGGGATTAGCGATCTAGCGGAAGAAAACTTTCAAATCGCCATGGAAAAAGATCCACAGCACGTTATTGCGCCTTTAAACTATGGCATCTTTCTAATAGAAGTGCGTCAAGACTACGAAAAAGCCAGAGACGTCTGGACGAAAGCACAATCCTTAAACCCCACAAAAGAACAAGCCGACTTCTTAAAAGAGTTGGTCGCTTTTGCGACATCTGTGATCGAAAGTGCACCGCCGGGCGCTCCAGCAGGATTGCAGTCACCTGATCTAACAGGCCTTTTTGAACTAGAAGGCGAGGAAGAGATTACCCTAGAGGCTCTTTTGGAGCTAGATGACACACAGCAAGAATAAAGCACTGAGCTGACTCAAGAGCAATATTGCACAGTCTAGTGCTCCCACTGCCACCAGCACAAAAAGCTGGTGGTCTTTTTTTACTCTTCTCCCACCCCTTTACTAACCAGAAAAAGAAGCAATCCTGATATAATGGTATCGCTTCAAGGGAAAGCTAGTAAGTTTTTTAGGGGAAAGAGGAGAAGCCAATGGGGGCAAAATTTAATATGGGTTACTACCTGATAGCAGCCCCAGTTGCCTACAGGGCACTGATACATTTTTGGCGCTATCATGTAGGAACCCAAACAGGCTTTTCTCTAATAAGACCTATCATACAGTTGCAACAGAAAAGCTACCATCTTTATCGCAACTATAAAATAAAGCAAGCCTTAGGCGAAACAAAAGATTGGCATCACCTTGAAGGTGAAAGTGTGATCTTGCGCTATAAAAGAGGTCAACAGCAAGAAGCGGAGGTCTTATTAGAGAAAACAGAATCTATCTATAACAAGGTTGTTCGGCATATGAATTGCAGACCGGAACAAAAAGCCATCGTACTTTTTTATCAAGATCGTCATAGCTTTAATCAAGTTTTTGGTTGGAACGATGAATCGGCCTTGGGCGTCTACTATGCAGGTGTAGTTCGCCTTCTTTCACCCCGACTGTGGGACCCATCAGCAAAAGGAACGGTTGAATCGAAAGAATCTGTCGCTGTCGCTGGCCCCATGGCACATGAACTAGCTCATCTTATCTTAGACTATCGAACGAAAGGCAACGTACAACGCTGGTTTACCGAAGCCGTGGCCCAGAATATAGAGAGAGTCGTGACAGGATATACTTTGCAAGATCCAGCCCCGGGATGGTCACAGCGACTGTACCCCTGGGAAGAAATGGACCGACGTTTTGACAGCCTGCCCGATCAAAAGCTAGCCTATCGTCAATCCCTGCTTGCCTATGATACACTTGTAGAAGCACAAAGCGATGCCATGCCTCTGATCTGGGAAGAACTCGCACAAGGTAAAAAGATAGAGCAAGCCCTTTACTTGGCTACTGGCTTGACTTGGGCCGACTTCACCGAGCAAGTAAAGCAAAAAGCTTATGAAGCAGAGAAAAAAGGCTAACCTTTTATTACAAAGGGGCCTTTTTTCTCGCTACAGCAGGAATCCCTAAAGAGTAAGAGAAATATAAATTGTTTAGGTTCATTTTTTTGCAAAATGGCCAAGCTCCTGGTAGCGCAAGAAAGGGGAACGATTATCTTTGGGTAAACTTATCGTTCAAGGGGGCACCCCTTTAGAAGGAACGGTAGCCATAAGTGGAGCAAAAAATGCAGCGCTGGCTCTATTGGCCGCCTCTTTTCTCAGTCGCGGAGAAGTTATTTTAGAGAACATACCAGCTATCACCGATGTCAATGTGATGCTTGATATTGCCAAAGAAATGGGTGGAGAAGGAGAATGGATAGGACCGAATGCTCTCCGTCTCAACCTTCCAGACACTATCTCCTGCAAAACGCCTTATAAGCTAGCCAAGAAGCTGCGAGCTTCCAATCTTCTGCTAGGCCCCCTTGTAAGTCGCTTTGGCTGGGCTGAAGTGGCTTTGCCTGGTGGCGATAACATTGGTACAAGACCAATGGACTTACATATTAAAGGACTATCAGCCATGGGAGCCAGTTTAACCGTAGAACATGGCTACATTTGTGGTGGAGCCCAGGGCAGCAAAAGACTACAAGGTGCCAAGATTTACCTCGATTTTCCATCCGTTGGCGCGACCAAAAATATTGTGATGGCAGCGGCTCTTGCTCGAGGTCAGACACTGATTGAAAACTGTGCCAAAGAGCCAGAGATCGTCGATCTCGCCAACTTTATCAATGCCATGGGTGGTAAAATTCGAGGTGCCGGAACCGATTTGATTCGCGTAGAAGGCGTAGAGCAGCTAGAAGGAACAGCCTACTCTATTATTCCAGATCGTGTTGAAGCAGGTACCTACATGATTGCAGCTGCTGCGACTCGAGGGCGTGTACGGGTCACCAACGTCATTCCAACGCACCTCCACGGCGTCACGGCAAAACTACGAGAGATGGGTGTCCAGATTGAAGAAGATGATGATTCGATTGTCGTCGATGGCCGCGGAGAACTGAACGCCGTTGATATCAAGACCTTACCCTATCCAGGCTTTCCCACCGATATGCAATCGCAAGCCATGGCTCTCTTAACGACTGTACCTGGAACGAGTATGATCGTGGAAAATGTCTATGAGAATCGCCTCCGCGTCGTCGATGAGCTGCAACGCATGGGTGCCCAGATTAAGATTGAAGGGCGCACGGCCATTATTGATGGCGTTGCCTCTCTTTCTAGCGCCCAGGTAAAAGCTTCCGATCTGCGAGCCGGTGCCGCTTTGCTTATCGCAGGGATGACTGCAGATGGGGAAACAGAAGTCTGTGGCCTCTATCATATTGACAGAGGTTATGAAAAGCTAGAAGAAAAACTAACGGCTTTAGGCGCTAAAATTCGGCGCATAGAATAAAAATCAATTCAATGCTAAGCGAAGGAAGTAGTGACATCGTTGCAATACCTACAAGAGAGAATTACCATTCCGCAAGGCCCCACTTTGACTTTTCGCCGTATTGCCAACGTAGAAGAGCTTATTGACCGAGCCGAGGAAGTCGATGATCTGCCTTTCTGGGCTGAACTTTGGCCTTCAGCCCTGGCTTTATCGGCGTATTTGTGGCAAGAAGAAAAACTTCATTTATCGCAACAACCTCTTCTAGAGCTAGGCTGTGGCTTAGGTCTTGCCGGCATTGTAGCCGCTCTCAAAGGTGCTAAAGTAGTTCAGAGCGACTTTGTTTCTGCTGCTCTTTCTGTAGCAGCAGAAAACAGTCGCTTTAACGGCGTTGAAACGCAGCAAGTGCAGGCAGACTGGCGCAATTTTCCCGCTGAACTAGGTACTTTTTCTTACATCATCGGTTCTGATATTCTCTATGAACCAGATGTTCATGAAGCTTTGGAAAAAGTTTTGCACCATCATCTGGCTCCGCAGGGTCAAGTTATCCTCACTGATCCAGGTCGAAAAGGAGCGCAACAATTTCTACAGCGCCTTCCCCAGGGCTATCATATCGAGAAAAGCACACAACGCATTCATCTTGATGGCAAAGACTACAGAATTGACTTGTATCACCTGCGGAGGGATTAAGGAAAAAACATGAGATACACCACCATCGCCAGCGGTTCAAGTGGGAACGCCATTTATGTAGAGCACAAAGAAAGTCGTATTCTCGTCGATGCAGGATTAAGCGGTAAAAAAATAGAAAAAGGCCTGCAAGAAGCAGGGGTAGATCCCTCTTCAATAGATGCCATTGTAGTTACTCACGAACATATTGATCATGTTCGTGGTGTAGGCGTACTGGCTCGCCGCTATGGCTACCCAGTCTATGCAACCGAAGGCACCTGGCAGGGAATGTCGTCTAAGATTGGTGAGGTAAAAGAAGAACAAATCTACACCATTCAAGTCGATGATAAAGTAACAATCAAAGATCTAGAAGTAGAGACCTTTCCAACGCCTCATGATGCCCGCCAATCCATTGGCTTAACCTTTGATGATGGCAACAGCCGCCTTGGCATTGCCACCGATATTGGCTATGTGACGCAGGCTATGGGAAGAAAGCTTCTCGGCTGTGAAGCCTTGATCTTTGAATCAAACCACGATCGACAGATGCTTCTCCAGGGTCCTTATCCAGAAAGGCTAAAAAGGCGAGTTGATAGCAAAGAAGGGCACCTCTCTAATGAAGAAGCGGGAAGAGTTTTGACCAAGCTTTGTGATGGCGGCACCCAACAAATTATGCTCGCCCATCTCAGTGCAGAAAACAATCGACCTGAAATCGCAGTAGATACGGTGAAAGAAGTCTTACAACAAGAAGGCTACTCTGTGAAGGCTTGGAAAAAGCATGAAGAGCAGGGCTGCCTTTTTACCGAAAAAGAGAATAAAAAAGCAGCAGATCTACGCCTAACTGTCGCACCAAGGTATGAAATACACCCTATGGAGGAAATATAATATTGGTGTTGAATAGCTATCTTTAGGAGCCTTTCTGTAAGACCTTTTTCAACATAAATATTATTTGGACAAAGGGGGGCCTTTTGTGGGGCACTTTGAAGAAGAGGAAGTATACCGCAAAAAGCGTCAACCTGGCTTACTTTCATACTTTCTTGTAGCGCTTGTGGCGGCTTTTCTCGGCGGCTACATTTCTCTCTTTTTTTACACATCATCGATGCCAGAGCCAGAAGGAGGCCAGTCACCGCAAAGTGGTTTTGTTATACCTTCGCCAGATTTGAACTTGTCACGCCTTAACAGCGATAGCCAGAGAATTGTAGAAGTGGCACGCCAAGTGGGACCCGCTGTGGTGGGTATTGCCAACCGAGCGCCTGTGCGTGGTGTTTTCTGGAACCAGCGCATTGAGGAAGTAGGAAATGGCTCTGGTGTCATTTATGACCCAGCTGGCTTTATCGTTACGAACCACCATGTCGTTGCTGACGCCACGGAAATCATAGTAACCTTAGCAGATGGGCGAACCGCCAGTGCTACGCTGGTAGGCACCGATCGATTGACCGATCTAGCCGTCCTCAAAATCGATCTAGAGAATTTGCCTGTCGCACGCTTTGGAGACTCTGAAAATGTACAAGTGGGAGAATTGGCCATTGCCATTGGGAACCCAGGTGGTCGAGAGTTTGCCGGCTCTGTTACATCCGGCATTGTATCAGGACTGAATCGCCAATTGAACACACCAGAAGGTTACGCTTTTAACCTGATTCAGACCGATGCAGCCATCAATCCTGGGAACTCCGGCGGTGCCCTTTTGAATGTAACCGGTGAAGTGATCGGAATTAACTCCATCAAGATCGCCATTCCAGGCTTTGAAGGCATGGGCTTTGCCATCCCTTCCAATCAGGTGCAGCAGATTATACAAGACTTACAAAGCCAGGGTAAAGTTACAAGGCCCGCTTTGCAAGTTACTTTGATTATGAATGTAGACAAATGGCTAGCGCGTCAGTATAATCTGCCTGTAGATTATGGTGTGGTCGTTCGTCCTATTCCCGGCGGTGTCGCGCAGCAGGCCGGTATTCAAGATAACGATATCATCATTGCCCTCGGCGAACGACAAGTTCGGAACATGGCAGATCTACAGCGGGAATTATTTCAGCATCGCGTGGGCGATACGATTACGGTAACTTTCCTCCGTAACAATGAAGAAGTCACCGTTTCAATCACATTGGGTGAGCTGCCAGCTCGCTAACAGACTTTTTGCGCACAAGAAATAGGAGAAACAGGAGAAGAAGGGGGCATTTTACCAATGGGACAAGATCATCACGATACCAAAGTTGAAAAGAAAAACCCCCATCCCTGGGGATGGGTACCTTTCCTCATCATTCTAACGCTCTTTGCGACCTTTGCTTTTGGGCCTGTCGTCGCTTATCAAGGACAACCGTATCTGATGGATATGAATGTGGTAGAACCAAAGACAAAAGCTCAAAAAGAAGTCTTGTCAACAGTAGAAAAAGCACTAGACCAGCGTTTTGAGGCGCTTCTCCAAGACGATCCTGCCATTTTAGAAGAAACCTTTGGTTCCTATGGCATTGCGGATGCCTTACAAGAAGAGATAATTCATTTCCCCATCGTGCAAGAAATGCTGCGGGAAGAAGGTTTGCTTGCGGAGAAGCCTGAGATTTTTGTAAAACCGTATGCTATCGATGTAAAAGGTCATCATGCCCATGTTGTCTTTGAATACATTACCCTGTTTGATAGCCGTCAGGTTCAAGGCGCTCACGTCTGGGATCTGGTAAAAACAGAAGAGGGCTGGCAAGTCGTCGGTGACGCTGCCTTTCTAGACAGTGCCATCACGTCCCGAGTAGCCCAAACTGCCCGCTCTTTTCTCACAAGCTTAAAGTTTGGCCACAGCCACTCCTTACAAGGACCTTGGCAGGAAAGCCCGGATCTGCTGGCTCAAATGACCAGTGAAACAGTAACAGCATTGGCTGGACAAGGTGGCTCTTGGGAAGTTCTCAGTGTCTCCCTTTTCGGCAACCATGGCTCTAGCCACATTCCCTACGCCGACATGGCCGATGCCGCTCGCATCATTGTTCGTAACGTTGACAATGATGAACGCTATGTGATGGTTCTTGCACTCATTGATGAAGCCTCTTCCATTATGGGAGCACCAAAGTGGACTGTTATTGGCTTTGTAGCAGAGCAAGAATTGCTAGAGCTGTAAAAAAGCATAGGATTCGAATTATTTCATCATAACGACAAGAAAAGCACAAGAAGGTCTTCAGGGAGATATACCCGAAGACCTTCTGTGTTTTTTACGATAAAAGGGAGATAGAACAATTGCAGATTCAAATCATCTCTGTAGGAAAAATCAAAGAAAAATATCTCAAATTAGGCATAGAAGAGTTTAGCAAGCGCTTACAAGCCTATTGTCGCTTAACTCCTATAGAAGTGAGCGACGAAGAAGCACCTGATACCTTAAGTGCCAAAGAAGTTGAACGAGTCAAAGAAAAAGAAGGCCAGCGAATCTTACAACAACTAAGACCAGATAGCTACGTCATTGCCTTGGCCATCGACGGAACCACCTGGTCTTCTGAAGAACTAGCCCGAGAAATCGATCAACGAGCAACATACGGCCAAAGCCAGATCGCCTTTATCATTGGCGGATCCCACGGCTTGAGCCCCCAAGTGCTACAAAGGGCCAATAAGAAGCTTTCTTTTTCCAAGATGACCTTCCCCCATCAACTGATGAAGCTGATCTTGCTAGAACAGATCTACAGAGCCTTTCGGATTAATCGGGGAGAGCCGTACCACAAGTAACGGCGAAAAAAACCGAAAATCTCCTGCCCAATTACGCAAATTTGACAGGAGATTTCTCTATGTCTAGGGAATGAATGAAAAGATAATTGTGCAGGGGCCAGGTCATCACGCTTTCCTTCGCTCTGGACTGGTCCCACGCTGTTACCGCCAGCAAGCTGGCGACAGCTGAGGTCCCAAGTCCCGCTGCGGAAAGCGTGATGCCCAGGCCCAGAGATTTTTTGCTGATTGTAACTCCCATTGGCACTGCTTTGCATAACTTCCTGCTATGTCTACATAACTGCCTATTGAATTTGCAATAGGCCAAAACTCAGTCACAACCAGCAAAATGTACCTGGGTCAGGCCTTATTCATTCCTGGAGAGAGGACTTCAGACCTCAGCCATCGGCAGCTACGCTGCCGGCTATGGCGTGGGATGAGTCCGTTCGGAAGGAATGAATAAGGCCTGACCCCACCATCAAGCTATTGCCAACCATTATGCTATTTTCGCACAAAAAACAACATACACCTGCTCCAAGCCGAAAGCCAGAAAGGCAGGGAACACCACCATGGAGCCACAAAAGATCCGTCAATCACTTTTTGCACGCCTATCCATGACCATGTTTTTCATTATCCTCTTATTCGCCCTTGCTGTAAAGCAATTTATAATCGATCCTGCCGTAGATCGAGTCGCCGACAGTGAATTTCGCCAGTACACATCAGAAATAAAAGACAATATTGAAGAATTCTTCAACTCAGCAGAAAGACAACTTTTTATCGCCCGAGACTATGCGGCAAAAAGCCTATGGGCCGATGATGACATAGACAGCTTTAGCCAGCTTTTTATGCCTGTACTTCGAAACAATCCAGCCTTATCGGCCATGATCTACGCACGAGAAGACTCCAAAGAATTCATCTTATTCCAAGACGAAGAAGGCTGGCGCAGTCGAGTCACCTTTCCAGAGCGTGATTCAGAAAAGGCACGGTGGCTATACTGGGATAGAAATGGGATGTTTCTTCAAGAGAAACAAGGAACAAGCGGCTATGATTGCCGCCAGAGACCCTGGTTTATCGGTGCCATGAACTCTTTAGAAAGAGACGTATTCTGGACAGAACCTTACATATTTTATACGAAACAAGAACCCGGTATCACAGCATCGCTTCTGTACACCGATCAAGAAGGAACAAACTATGTCATAGGTATGGATGTATCACTACGAGATCTCTCCATGATTACTCGATCTGTCGCTGTCGGTCCAAAAGGCTATGTGGCCCTTTTTGACCAAGGAGGCACTCTAATCGGCTTACCCGTAGGCGAGCGTTCTTTGGCGGAAAATGGTGAATCCCTCGTTATCCAGTCCATATCAACATTGGGCTTGGAATCATTAGAGGCGGGCTTTTCTCGCTGGAGCAATAATAATTGGACGGTCGAAGAAAAGCTGCGTTATACCAGCAATGGTGAGGTCTGGCTAACCATGATCACTCCCATTGTGGTTGGGCAACATGAATTTTTTATAGGCATCTTTGTACCAGAAAGTTACTTTGCACAGGACAGAGAACGGTGGCTTTATGCTTTAGGCATACTCCTTGTTCTCGTGATCGGCCTCTCTTTTGGTTTGGCCAATGAAATCGCTAGACATCTAAGCAGACCACTGCGTCAACTACTAGAGCAAAGTGAACGAATTGGACGACTTGACTTTCGACCTACCCCTTTTTCCAAAACAGAATGGGAAGAGATCAATCGTCTCGCAGAAGCACAAGAGAAAATGCGTCGCTTGGTAAGCCAAGCAGCAGAAGATCTTGAAGAGATAGTTCGCTCTCGAACTTTAGAGCTTCAAGAAGCAACGCAGGCCAAATCAATGTTTCTGGCCAACATGAGCCATGAGATACGGACACCACTTAATGCGATTATCGGCATGGCCTACTTGGCCTTAAAGACGGACCTTACACCCAAACAAAGAGATTACATAGAAAAAATCTATAAATCCGGAACCTCTTTATTGCAAATCATCAATGATATACTCGATTTTTCCAAAATCGAGTCTGACAACCTTAAGATGGAGCAGATCGACTTTCTCTTGACCGATGTAATGCAAGGCGTTGTTGATGTAAATAGTGGCAAAGCCTACGAAAAAGGGCTAGAATTTCTATATCATATCCCACCGGATATCCCTGTGAGCTTGATTGGCGATCCCCTTCGACTGGGTCAAGTCATTACCAACTTGGTCGACAATGCATTGAAATACACTGCCAAAGGGCAAGTTGCCATTGATGTACAATTGCTCCAAAGCACGAACGGCAAAGTACAGCTTCAGTTTAACGTCAGTGACACCGGCATCGGCTTATCTCAACAAGAAGTAGAAAAGCTATTCCAGCCTTTTACACAAGCCGATGGTTCCACAACTCGCAAGTATGGTGGAACCGGTCTTGGTCTTTCCATCTGCAAGCGTTTGGTGGAAATGATGGAAGGCGCCGTCTGGGTAACCAGTGAAGCAGGCAAAGGCAGTCGATTTAGCTTTACCGCTTGGTTTGGCGTTTCAAAGCTAGAACAACAGCAACAGCGCGTCATACCAGATATACTGAACAACATGCGCCTTCTCGTCGTCGACGACAATCCAATGGCTCTTGAAATAATGGTTGAGTATCTACGTTCTATGGGCTTTCGCGTTGATACAGCCACAAGCGGTGAAGAAGCCATCGCAGCAGTTCATCAATCCGATCGCCAAGATCCCTATGCCATGGTCTTTATGGACTGGCAGATGCCAGGCATCAATGGGATTCAGGCAGCTACGAACATTAAGACAAATTCCGATCTAGAACAGACGCCAGCCGTAATTATGGTCAGCGCCTTAGAAAGAGATGAACTGCGCCACCAGGCAGAGCAAGCGAACTTAGAAGCTGTTCTTACGAAGCCCATTAGCCAGTCCCTCTTAATCGACACCATTGTCCATCTTTTTGCACCGGAAAAAGGTGAGAGCCTACGCAGCCCTACTATTATGGATAAAAATTATGGCTTGGCAGGTCTTCGTGTACTTGTGGCTGAAGACAACGACGTGAATCAGCAGATTGTGCAGGAATTGCTGAAAAGCCAAGGCATCCTTGTAGACCTAGTAGACAACGGCAAAAAGGCTGTTGATAAAGTCTTGCTTTCTACTGCCGAAAAGCCTTATGATCTAGTCCTCCTCGACTTAGAAATGCCTGATATGGATGGATTTGAAGCAGCCCGTGTGATACGAAAGACCGATACAGACGTACCCATCATTGCCTTAACAGCGTGGGCTATGAAAAGTGAACGAGAGCGGTGCCTTGATGCAGGCATGAATGCCCATGTGGCCAAGCCAATTGATCCCCATCTACTTTTTACTACCTTGTCGCAGTACCATCCTTCTGCACAACAATCCAGCCTCATCCCTCAAGAAATCACAGCAATAGGCAGAATGATAGAATCCATACCAGGACTTGATGTAGAAGAAGGGTTGACTCGTGTTGCAGGCAATGTCAGCTTGTACAGAAAACTACTGATGCAATTTGCCAGCAATCAACAAAAAGCATCAGAAACGTTGCAAGAAGCACTGCGTCAAGGAGACAAAGCTACAGCGGTAACAAGGGTCCATTCCATCAAAGGCGTGGCAGGAAACCTAGGCGCTCATACACTGTACGAAAGTGCTGCAGCTTTAGAAGCAGCCCTACTCAACTCAGAAAGTGAAAAATCCGAAACAATAGAAAAGCGTTTTGAACAGTTTTCTCAGCAACTGCATAGAGTGATAGAAGGGATTGAAAGCACGCTATACAACGAAGTGATTGCGAACGAGGCGAATCAGTACGATCGCCCGTCTAGTATAGCCAAACTGAAAAGGTTACAAGATCTACTAGAAGAATACGACAGTGAAGCAATTGATTTTTTCGATTCGGTTCGCGAATCTTGGATGGAATACGTAGACCACAACAAGATCGTTCAATTAGAAAAAGAAATAAAAAGCTATCAATATGATAAGGCCTTACAAATACTGAAAGGCCTAGATGTGGGTGATGGAGAAGGATGAAAAGGGGAAAACAAGTCATCCTTGTTGTCGATGATACACCAGAAATTTTAGCCCTAATTAGTGGGTTATTAAAAAACAATTATAGAGTAAAGATTGCTACCAACGGTGAAATGGCGCTAGCAGTCGCCAAAGCGGCACCACCCGATTTGATTTTACTGGATGTCCTGATGCCCAAGATGGATGGGTATGAGACCTGTCGGCGACTCAAGGAAAGCCCTTGCCTGGCTGATATCCCTGTCATATTTCTAACAGCCCTGAGCAAAGTGGAAGATGAACAGAAAGGCTTGGCTTTAGGCGCTGTAGACTATATTGTCAAACCAATCAGCCCACCCATTTTATATTCCCGCATCAAGACCCATCTCACTTTAAAAGAAGCCAGAGATTTTCTGAAAGACAAAAACGCCTATCTAGAAACAGAAGTAGCTCGGCGCACAGAAGAAATCGCTTTAATCCAAGAAGTATCTATCGTTGCCATGGCTTCCTTGGCAGAAACGCGGGACAATGAGACGGGAAATCACCTCCGACGTACGCAACAATATGTATGGGAATTGGCGCGAGATCTTCATCACCATGAACGGTTTCGTCATTTTCTTTCAGCAGAAAATATTCAGTTGCTTGTAAAGTCAGTTCCTTTGCATGATATTGGTAAAGTGGGCATCCCTGACGCTATCTTACAAAAACCTGAAGCGTTGTGCGATAAAGAGTTTGAAATTATGAAAACCCATACCCTTTTAGGGCGAGATGCGATTGTACGAGCTGAAATGTTGCTCAATCAAGGGGAAACTTTTCTTCGCTTTGCCAAAGAAATTGCGCTATCCCATCACGAGAAATGGGATGGCAGTGGCTACCCCGAAGGTCTCCGCGGCGAAGAAATTCCCATTCCAGCGCGTCTCATGGCCGTAGCAGATGTCTATGACGCTTTAATTAGCCGACGAATCTATAAAAAAGCACTTCCACATACAGAAGCCATTAAAATCATAAGAGAAGGTTCGGGAGTGCACTTTGACCCGGCCATCGTAGAAGCCTTTTTGCGATTAGAAAGAAGATTTCAAGAGATCTCAGAAGCTTTTAGTGATGAAGATAAAGCGCAATAAACAATCCGGAGAAAGCACAAAAGCGTCCTCGCAACAGCATGGTATCGCTGTTACGAGGACGCTTTTGCAATCCACAAGAGCTACGTCCCTTCCTAAAAAGTTAGCAACTCTCTGCACAAGGACTTTCTAAGGCTTCTTCCAGTAATTCCTTCGCTTCTTCCTGATCAATACCCATCACAAGAGCCAGTTCGCTAACGAAAATTTGCCGTGCATTGTCTAACATAGAGCGATCGCCTGTGGTCAGAGAACGCTTCGCGGCAATTCGCACCAGATCACGGATCACCTGTGCACCTTCGTAGATATCGCCACTTTTCATGCGGTTCATATTCATCCGATAGCGCTGTGAATGACTCAAAGACGACTCAGATACTTCCTCCTGAAAAGTGCTTGACAGTACATCTTCCACAATAGCTACATCTACAACGGGTCGAATCGAGATTTTCGCCTCTGTCGGAAACATTACTTGCATGTTGCCAATCGTTACAACATAATAGAGTTGCTTGTTGCCTAGAATTTCTTTCTCTTGAATATCTTCAATCACACCGGCTCCATGCATGGGATAGACAATCTTATCACCGACTTGAAACACATGAAGCACCCCCTGCTTGAGTATGATTTCATTATAACAGAAAAAGCAGCAAATATCAAAATCAATTATTCTAACACAATAACAAAAACAGTGTCAATATGGTTTTTGCAACTAAAAAAGTAAAAAGAATCACTGCAAAAGAGACAAAAAGAAAACCATCTAGTTAAAAATACTAGAAAAAAATACAAATTATAGAACAGCAGAAAGGAACTACCTTATGAGCAAAACACTCGTCTTAGCAGAAAAACCGTCCGTAGGCCGCGACCTAGCACGAGTCTTACAATGTCATAAAAAAAACAACGGCTACTTTGAAAGCGAGCGCTACATTGTCACCTGGGCTTTAGGACACCTCGTTACCTTAGCAGACCCAGAAGGATACGATGAAAAGTACAAGGAATGGCGTATGGAAGATCTGCCTCTATTACCACCACAGCTCAAGCTGGTTATCATTCGTGAGAGCAGCAAGCAGTATCATAAAGTCAAAGAACTCCTACAACGCAAAGACGTCAAAGACATCGTCTTAGCCACCGATGCAGGACGAGAAGGAGAACTCGTCGGTCGCTGGATCTTAGAAAAAGCAAATATCAAAAAGCCCCTTAAGCGGCTCTGGATTTCCTCTGTCACCGACAAAGCCATTCGAGAAGGCTTTCAAAAGCTGAAAAATGGAAAAGAGTACGAAAACCTCTACGCCTCAGCCGTAGCTCGCTCGGAAGCCGACTGGCTTGTAGGCATCAATGCCACACGAGCGCTCACCTGTAAGTTTAACGCCCAGCTTTCCTGTGGTCGTGTACAAACACCAACGCTTGCAATCATCGCTCGTCGAGAAGAAGAAATCAAAAACTTCCAACCTCGAAGCTATTACAGCCTAGTCGCTACAGCTCAAACGGCACAAAGCACGGAGCATGGCAACCAGAATAAAGTCACACTCGAGTTACAATGGCAAGACGAGAAAACAAAAGACTATAAAACCTTTGATAAAAACCAAAGCGATCAACTGCTACAAAAGCTACAAGGCCAAAAAGCTCAAATCACAGAAATCAGCAAAAAAGCCAAAAAAACTTATGCACCCCCCCTTTATGACCTTACAGAACTACAAAGAGATGCCAACAAACGCTTCGGTTACTCCGCCAAAGAGACCCTCTCCATTATGCAAAGACTGTACGAACAGCACAAGATCTTGACCTACCCGCGCACAGACTCACGGTACCTATCGAGTGACATGGTCGACACCTTAAAAGAAAGAATCAAAGCCATCAGCATCGGTCCTTACACAGCCAAAGCCGCCAAAATCTTACGAAATCCTATCAAAACAAGCAAAGCCTTCATTGACGACAGCAAAGTCTCCGATCACCATGCCATCATCCCCACCGAAGAAACGATTCTTCTGAATAACCTTACGGACAAAGAAAGAAAAATCTACGATCTCGTTGTGAAACGCTTCCTCGCTGTGCTCTACCCACCTTTTGAATATGAGCAAATAACAATAAAAGCCAAAATCGGCGGAGAAACCTTTCTAGCCAAAGGAAAGCATATCCTTCAGGCTGGCTGGAAAGAAGTTTACGATCATACCAGCGGCGATGAAAAGGACGAAGAAGCCGCAGAAGGCCTATCCGATCAGATCCTGCCAGACTTGCAGCCACAACAAATTCTTACCATCGCCGAACTAAGACAACGACAAGGCCAGACTAAGCCACCGGCTTATTTTAATGAAGGAACATTACTGTCAGCCATGGAAAATCCCATACCCTATATGACAGGAGAAAAGCAAGATCTGATCAAAACAATGGGACAAACAGGCGGCCTCGGCACAGTTGCCACAAGAGCCGACATCATTGAAAAACTTTTTAACAGCTTTTTAATCGAGAAAAAAGGCAAAGACATTCACAGCACCTCAAAAGGCCGCCAACTTCTAGAACTCGTCCCAGAAGAGCTCCAATCACCAGCCCTAACAGCGCAATGGGAACAAAAGCTCAACGCCATAGCCAAAGGCACCTTGCCCAAGCAGGCCTTTGTCAACGAAATGAAAAAGTACGCTCAACAAGTCGTCGCAGAAATCAAAAAAAGCGAAAAAAAATTCCAACACGACAATCTCACAGGCGAAAAATGCCCCCAATGTGGCAAAAAAATGCTTCAAGTAAACAGCAAAAAAGGTGTCCTCCTCGTCTGTCAAGACCGCCAGTGTGGAGAGCGAAAAAACGTAGCCAAAACAACGAACGCACGCTGCCCCGAATGCAAGAAAAAGCTTGAACTACGAGGCGAAGGAGAAGGTCAAATCTTCTACTGTCGCTGCGGCTACCGGGAAAAACTCTCAGCCTTCCAGGAGCGAAGAAAAAAAGATCCCGGCAAGACCTCCAAAAAAGATGTCGCCCAATACATGAAAAGCCAGAAAAAAGAAGACCAAGGGCCGATGAACACCGCCCTTGCCGACGCCTTGGCTAAATTAAAAGGGACATTATAAATAGAAAATAGCTACCTTGTGCTGAGGTCAGGCGTTATGAATTCCTTCCCAGGAATTCATAACGCCTGACCTAGGTACATCTTGCTGGCTGTGCCCGAGATTTGGCCTACGATGAAATCTCTTTTTCCACATTCCGACTCTTAATATAGATAGCCACTGTGTGCGCCTCATGATGAAAGGCAATCGCCTCAATCACACCATGATAAGGCGCTTTGATTGAGCGCGCTCCCGAGTAACCGAGGAGCTCACCGGCATAAACAGAATCACCCTCTTTCTTCTCAAAAGCCGAACCCTCCACAAGTAACAGCGTCCTTTTGCATCGATGGCTCATAAAAACCTCCTCCCTTCACACCAAATCAAATACCATTATTTAACATATATTTCGCAACGCCTTTGAATAATACCTTTTATTATCACCAGCGAAATACTGAAAGCAAAACCTTCTTCAAAAGACACTTGACAAAAAATACAAGAAGAGTAAACTAAAAACTACACCGATAGAGTATACTTTAATCCACAATAATTACCATTTTAGCGAGGTCAGCCTATGAAAATCACCCAAGAAGCAGATTACGCCCTACGAGTGATCGCCTATCTAACAGAAGTCGGGCAGGGAGAAATCGTCGAAGCCAAAACAATCGCCGAACAGCAAGCCATCCCCCTTCGCTTCTCCCTAAAGCTACTTAGAAAGCTGCAAAAAGCTGGCATCGTACAATCCTATCGAGGAATCTACGGTGGTTACGCACTCCATCGTCCCCCAAGTTCAGTCACTTTCAAAGAAGTCATTGAGGCCATCGAAGGACCCATCTATCTAAATAGCTGCCTCGACAACATCAACAACTGCAATCTCATCACAGCAGGCTCACAATGCCAAGTTCACCAGGCACTCGCCCAGATCCAATCCCGCTTCATCAAAGACTTAGAAAGAGTTAACTTTGAAAATATAAAAAAGCCTGTCTTCAGCACAAAGTAGCGATGCAATCATCGTACGACGGCCCCTCATCACATAGCAAGGCGAGCCTAGGTTGGCCCAAAAGTATACCAAAAAGGTATAGGATAATACAAAATAATACAACAAAAGGAGACTGAAACCAATGGCCATCTGCCCATCAGCCGACAAAAAACTAGAACAATACATCGCCACCAAAGGCGAAGAAACATCCTTTCACCGCGTAGAACCACAAAAACACAAATGTACCTTTGGCCTCCAAGGCATCTGCTGTACCCTCTGCTCCAACGGACCTTGTAAAATAACCAAAACAGCACCTCGCGGTGTCTGTGGTGCCAACGCCGACACCATCGTAGCCAGAAACTTTCTACGTGCCGTCGCAGCCGGTTCTGCCTGTTATATCCACGTCATCGAAAATGCAGCCAAAAACCTAAAAGCCATCGGAGAAAAAGAAGGCACCCTCAAAGGAGAAGGCAAACTCCAAGAGCTCGCCGAACTCTTACACATAAAAGAAGCAGAAACCATGACAGTGCACCAAAAAGCCATCGAAGTAGCCCAAAAGATCCTGCAAGACCTCTACAAACCAAGAGAAGAAAAAATGGAGCTTGTCAAAGTACTCACACCAACCAAACGCTATGAAAAATGGCAAGACCTCAACATACTCCCCGGCGGTGCCAAATCAGAAGTCTTTGACAGCATCGTCAAAACATCGACCAATCTCAACAGCGACCCTATTGACATGCTATTACAAACCCTAACCCTAGGCATCTCCACAGGACTCTACGGCCTGACCCTAACCAACCTCGTCAACGATGTCATCATGGGCGAGCCTGTCATTCGCCAAGCCTCTGTTGGCTTCAAAGTGGTCGACGAAAATTACATCAATATTATGATCACAGGCCATCAACATTCCATGCTTGCAGATCTGCAGGATAAACTGACAACACCGGAAGCCATAGCCCAAGCAGAAGCAGCAGGCGCCAAAGGCTTCAAAATCATAGGTTCCACCTGCGTAGGCCAGGACCTACAAGTGCGAGGAGAACACTGTCAGGATATCTTCGCCGGACATACAGGCAACAATTTTACCAGCGAAGCCTTGATTACTACAGGGGCCATCGACCTCCTACTTTCCGAATTTAACTGCACTGTCCCAGGCCTAGAACCGCTAACCGAAAAATACCAAGTCAAACGAATCTGCCTCGACGATGTAGCCCGAACAGCAGGCGCCACCTACCAGCCTTTTACCATGAATCAGGCCGAAGCCCTAACAGATCAGATCATCGAAAGCGCCATCAAGAGCTACCAAGAAAGAAGAAATCAGATCAGAATTGATATCCCCACAGACCATGGTCACGACGACGTAGTCACCGGTCTTAGTGAAAAATCACTAAAACAATTTCTCGGCCACAGCTGGAAGCCCCTTATCGACCTCATCGCCAGCGGCAAAATCAAAGGCATCGCCGCCGTTGTCGGATGTTCCAACGTTGCTTTAGGCCATGACGTCATTACAGTCGGCCTCACCCAAGAACTAATCCAAAAAGATATCCTCGTCCTCTCGGCCGGTTGCTCCAGCGGAGGCTTAGAAAACGTAGGACTCATGTCACCGGCCGCAGCATCTCTAGCCAGCGACAACCTCCGCAGTGTTTGCGAAAGCCTTGGCATCCCTCCAGTCCTTAACTTCGGCCCTTGCCTCGCCATCGGACGCCTGGAAATGATCGCCGCCGAACTGGCAGAAGCCCTTGCCATCGACATCCCCCAACTACCACTTGTCCTCTCAGCACCACAATGGCTGGAAGAACAAGCCCTTGCCGATGGTGCCTTCGGTCTCGCCCTAGGACTACCCCTACACCTAGCCACAGCACCGTTTATCACCGGCAGCGAAACAATCACCAAAGTACTCACCGAAGACCTCAAAGAAATCACCGGCGGCTACATCATCATAGAAAGTAGCCCTGCCAAAGCAGCCAAAGAGCTTTCTAGCATCATCGAAGACAGAAGAGCAGCCTTGGGTCTGTAAAAATAGAATCTACGAAACCTTCTCATATCCCCAAAATAGACAGAGGTCGCCATCAACAGCGTTGCTGCTCAAGAACTCTCTGCTTGTAAAATTATGGAACTTATGATACACTATCAAAAACCTCTATGCGAGGAAGTGATTTTGTCATGACTATAAAAAATACAATAGAAGAAGCAATAGAAGAAACCAAGAAAATCTTACAAAAAAAGGAAGAAGTCAGCGCCGCCTACCTCTTCGGTTCCATCGCCAAAGGAAACTACAGAGCCAACAGCGACATTGACATTGCCATCTTATTTATCCCAGCCATGACAAAACTAGAACGCTTCGAAAAACGCTTAGAACTAATGGGCCACATAGAAGACGTAGCCCAACGAAGCGCAGACGTCATCGACCTACTCGAAGCACCGCTATTTCTACAACATCAGATTCGAAAGTACGGAAAACTGATCATAGAAAAAGACAAAGCCTACCGCATAGATCAAGAAGTACGATCACGAAGAGAATACTTTGACCTAATGCCGCATCTTGAACGACGACAAAAAGCCATCATAAAAGACTTTCTTGAAAAAAGAGGGAAAGAAAATGGTCGATCATAAGCTCCTAACGCAAAAAATAACACTTCTTACAGAATACATAAAGGACCTTACAGAGATCCGAGACAACGCAGCAATAACCCTCTCTATATTCAAAGAAGATAAAGTAACAAGGCGTTATGTAGAAAGAACATTACACCTAGCTGTTGAATGCACTCTTGACATCGGGAGTCACATCATAGCTGATGAAAAATTTCGTGAACCTATTAGCAACAAAGATGTTTTCACAGTTCTCGCTGACGAAAAAATAATTACCCCCCAATCCTTAGCCGCTTTACAAAAAATGGCCAAATTCAGAAACGTCCTTGTACATGACTACGCCAAAATCGACCCAGAAATTATCTATAGCATCCTAAAAAAGAACCTTAAAGATATAGAAGACTATATGGAACAAATAATTAAATCCTATCTATAAGAAGATGCTTCATAAAAAAATAGAGAAAAAAGCGAACCATACAGATTGGTTCGCTTTTTTCATAACAATGAAAAAAACAAAAAAGCTACAAACCAACAAGCGATGACTTGGCACCAGAAAGAGAAAACTATAAAATGAACCTCTACCCATAGCATTGCTAGCAAGGCCACATGGAATAAAGCCTCCGAAAAGAAAACAAACTAAACTAACCAGTCATGCCCGGTTAGGCACAACTTGGCGAAACTTTCTTCTATCCGCAGCTACCTATTGTATTTGCAATGCAATAGGCCAAAACTCAGTCACAACCAGCAAGATGTATCTGGGTCAGGCGTTATGACTTCCTGGAGAGAGGACTTCAGACCTCAGCCATCGGCAGCTTGCTGCCGCTCATGGCGTGGGATGAGTCCGTTCGGAAGGAATTCATAACGCCTGACCCCACCACGGGGTAGCTATTTTCGTGTTAACCCCCCATGCCCGGTCGGGCACAACCAAAGATGAAAATTCTATTTTCGTACTAACCAGTCATGCCCGGTTGGGCACAACCAAAGATGAAAATTGCGTGGCAAACGAAACATCCCCGTGACACACCCAGGTTTATCACACTGACGATAGAGTAACTTTGCAGAGGGGCCAGGTCATCACGCTTTCCTCCGCTCTGGACTGGTCCCACGCTGTTACCGCCAGCAAAGCTGGCGACAGCTGAGGTCCCAAGTCCCGCTGCGGAAAGCGTGATGCCCAGTCCCAGAGGGTTTCTACTGATTGTTACTCCCATTGGCATTGCTTTGCGTAACTTTCTGCTATGTTTAAGCAACTACCTATTGTATGTGCATTTGCAATAGGCTCAAACCCAGTCACAACCAGCAAGATGTACCTGGGGCAGGCGTTATGACTTCCTGGAGAGAGGACTTCAGACCTCAGCCATCGGCAGCTTGCTGCCGCTCATGGCGTGGGTAGGACCTTCGGAAGGAATTCATAACGCCTGACCCCACCACAAGGTAGCTATTTTCGTACAAAGGCAGGAATGTTGCGAAAGGGCAATGTGAGAATGGCTGAAACCTTTTTAAGGCTTGGAAGGTAATAAAGCCATATCGTTGTCAAGGATCGATGGGTTGTGATTGGTCATAGCATTTGTTCTCTCTGTGGTCCCCAGACCGGCGACCGTAGCGCTATGTCATATTCGGGCAGCTATTATAGCAGCTGTTGTAGTACCCGAAAATTGCAAAAACCGTCTGGCGCTTAAACCGTACACAACACATCTCTCCCTTCTCAAAAAAGTCAAAAATTGTGCTTATTTAACTTCATTTGAGAAGTCAAATAAGCACAATCTAGCTAAATTAAGTTGTTACGCTATTCTCTCTATAGCAACTACTTATCTTTACTGTATTCTTTCGGGAAAAGACTGTCAATACTATGCACGGTTTAAAACAAAGTTATTGTGAGTTTTGTAAAACTTTTGTGAACCTTCAAATTTTCAATACTGGCAGATCAGTATGTTACTAACTAAAGCAGGCCAATAGAATCATAATAAAATACAAAAAAAGCCAGACCTTCTCACTAACGAAGCTCTGGCTTTTTAACTATATTTTCCTTGTCACCGACCAAGCACCACCGCCATAGGATATATGACAGTATCTGACCGGAGGTGGGCTCATGATTGACGTAGTAGGAGCCTTAATTCTTCCTTTTATAAAAGGTGTTACAGCCTTAATGAGTTACATTAGCAACAATGCCTTTCCCCATCCATTAAACGAAAAGGAAGAAAGAATGTACCTACAAAAACTGGCCGAAGGCGACGGTGAAGCAAGAAACAAACTGATTGAACACAACTTGCGACTGGTCGCCCATGTCTGCAAAAAGTTTGACGGCACAGGCGAGAACAACGACGACTTGATCTCCATCGGCACGATCGGACTCATCAAAGCCATTAATACCTTTAAAGCCGATAAGGGAACTAAGCTAGCAACCTATGCGGCTCGCTGTATCGAAAACGAGATATTTATAACAATAGTATGCGTAAAAACATGGAAAAAAAGAACTATATCATCAATGATAATATAGTTCTAAAACAGCAAAATATCAACTTTTTCGTCTTTGAAAACCCTGATTTCACGGACAACAAAACGAATTAGGTTTTGTTTCATCTTCAGATCCAGTTCATCTTCGTGGGACATATAATATTCTTTGGCTTCGAGTAGTAAGTCTTTTGTGTTTTCTGTTTGCGACAATTCTTCCATTCGTGATTGTATTGTTTCGATTTGGGCGATGATGGTTTTCTCTTTATTTTGAAGCTCGCGAACTGCTTCTTGGTAGATGTCGTCGCCCACATTTTCAACGGCAAAACTGAGCGTTAACTTCACTTGCCCTTTTTTGACCTTTTCAAGTTCTTTTTGCAACTTTTCCAATTGGTTTTGCTCAACTCTTAATTTGTCAAAACTTTCATTATTCCCAAAATCTAAGCCTTCTACGTCGTCTAGCATTTCACGAAACGCTCTCCAAACGAAATTGTCAAGCTGTTCACAACGAATTTTTAGACCGCAACCTTTATTTTTTGCTCCTGCTGTGCTCTTCACATCGTAATACTCGAAAACATACGAGTCCCAATTCTTTGCCTTTCTGCCTGACATGGTGTTTCCACATTCACCGCATCGGACAAGTCCACTTAATAGGTATTCATTCTTCGGCTTCCCCGCCCAACGACGGCGGGACTCGGTTAATAACGATTGGGCATGCGAAAACGTAACATCATCCACGATTCTTGGACAAGGGACAATGATCCATTCTTCCTTCGATCTTTCTTTAATTCTAACCTTATCTTCTTCGTTTTTTACGTATTTGTTCAGATGGATCTTTTCAGTATTCCATCGGTTCTGAGTAAACTTGCCATCATAGACAGGGTTCATCAAAATCTGGCGAACAACTTGACGATGCCACGAGTGCCCACCTTTTTTGGTTTTTACGCCGATACTATCGAGATGTTTAGCGATTCCGTTGATCCCATGGTTTTCCTTTGTGAACATGTGAAAAATCATTCGAACCACTTCGGCTTCAGTTTCATTTACCACTAACTGTCCTTTTTCTGTGTCGTAATCATATCCGAAAATATGATAGTTTTTAACTATTTTCCCATTCTTTGCCTTAGAGCGTCTGCCGTCGGCTGTCCGCATTGCAATCAAGTTTTTTTCGAGTTCCGCTACAGCCCCATGGAGCTTGAACATAAATGCACCTTCGGGGGTGTCTTGATAGTCGCCACGAACAAAAACAGCTTGAACTTTCTTTTTTTTGAGCTCGCTCATGATCGCAAGCTGATTCTCTAAGTTTCTTGACAAGCGATCGGCAGAATAAAAAACAACTCGATCAATAATTCCCGCTCGAACATCAGCGAGCAATCTTGATAAAGCGGGGCGGACTAAAACTTCACCGCTCACACCGTCGTCAATATATTCTTTTGTTTTTACCGTGCCAGCTTTCTGACGACATTCAGCGATCTGATGAGCAAGGGAATACCCGTGTTTCGCCTGATCTTCCGTCGAGACACGGGCATAGATAGCTGTATACATACTTCTTACGCCCCTTTCTTTTCAGTGCTTTCTTTTTTCTCCTTTTCAGCCTTCATCCTATGGTAGCATTCAGCGAGATAAGCATAACACATAGCCTTCCTTTTGTCAGTGAGTGGTCCCTTAATAATTCTAACATGCATATGTGCGTACCCCCTTTTTTTTGATGGGGGTACTTTAAAATTTTTTTCTAAAAACCATCTTTAAACTTTAAACTTTAAACAAAAAAATCTTTATATTTAAACGATTATTAAAAAAAGTCGTTTAAATATAAAGAATATCAAACGGTTAATTGTTAAACATTTAATTTAAGGTCATAAAGAAGGGGTAAATTACCGCCTTTTTTCTTTAAAAAAAATTTTTAAAAAAGGTTATGCAACGGTTTAATTGAAATAGAAAGCAACAAAAAACGTAAAGGAGTTGATCGATATGACAATGATCAATGTTTATGCTAACATCTGTCCGCAAAGTGAGAAAGACGCGATCATACTTATAGCCGTTGCGTCAAAAATGTTGGCGGACAAAGGGCATAGTGTTGCTAACGGAAACAGACCACACTCGTTAATCGACGTGGAGAATACTACTTCGGATGAATTAGAAAAAATCGTAGAAACCTACGAATATCTACTTGAGATTATACCGTTTTTAGTTGCCACGGTTGATGACGCAAAAATGATGTTAGAACTTAGAATCAAAGGCGAAAAACACGAACCAGACGATATGCCGTTCTAAACGCAAGGCAGTAGTTACCTTGTTTTTTTATTTTTTCTTTTGGGTGTTAGAATAGGCATACAGTGGGATGGAGAAAAGGGGTAAGCCCAAGTTGATGAGTTTTGCTCACAACGATATAGCAAAGGCAAGCGTTGAACGGGAGAACCACAAACCAAATCAAACCCTGTATGAAAACTCCGTTCCCTAAGTTAAGTTCCTAAAGGCTGAATTCTTCTAACTTTTGCTTTAAAAATTCTCTGTCCCAAAGGATGATATTATTTGCTTTTGCTAACTCAATAGCCGATTTTGTAAATCCACGGTTTGTAACAACAATACCTTTGCTTAAGCCATAAAACCTCAATCCTGCAACAACTTCTTGGATAGCGGAATTGGACACACTGGATGAGTAGCACTTTGTTTGGACTCCGATTTTCTGATTTGCCTTCTCTAATATTATGTCTATTCCTTGATCTCCGCTAAGATTGGTTACTTGACTTTTATATCCCATTTTCTTAAATAAAGATGCTATGTAGTGCTCAAACTCAGATCCAGTCATTAGATCAATATCATGTATTGTGATTATTTCTATTGCACTGGCTTTACTTGTGGCCAGCTTTTTCTCCGTTAGCTCAACTTGCTTTCTATACAACATCTCTAAAACTGAGTCTTTAGTCTGCTGAACCAGACATGCATAATCACCTTTACTTAATACAGACCTGGAAATCAAGTAACTAGTCAGCTTGTTTAGAGAATAATCATCCAGATGATAAATGGTATCTATATTTATATACTTTTCAATCATATGTGGTAAGTCATCTATTTCAGAAAAAAAGTCTCCATATTCACTATTAAAAATATCTGAAAGCACATCGATATAGATTATTTGAAGCATTTGTAAAGTGACTGTTTCTAGCTCGTTTTTACTATTTAATGGCGGTAGTTTTTTACAAAGAATGTCAGTTAGTAGATTAAAAGATGCATTCTCGCTATTTGTAATAGTCGGGTACGATGTAATATCAAACTCAATAATATAGTTAGAAACGATGGTTTTAATTTCTGCATTAGATAGTGAGGATTCGGAAATTCGTTTTAGCTTCTGATTCTTTTTAATGAGTTCTTGATTTTTTTTAGCAATAGCAATTCCCCTATACTCTTTAAATAAATTTAATTGATTTATTATTTTTTCAAAATCTGAATGGTTACAATATATTTCGCAATAAGCTCCTTCACGACAAATTATTAAAGTGCGATCATACGCACCATGGTAGGCGAAGTTTTCAGTATTTAATGATATTTTTTCGAAATCAAAATAGATTGTTCTGCTATCGTATCTTTTTTCGTATTTATACAAAAAATCTAGTCTGTCGATATAAACAACTAAACTCCCATATACTGGCTTATCGTCAAATTTAAACCCTAGGTTTTCCAACTCTAATGGCTCAGGTTCCAATAGTTTTTCTTCAGTCAAAATGATCACCTTTTTTATATTATTTTTACAAGAGAATATACTAATTATTGAAATCACATCAAACTAGATTGCTCCATACATTTTATTCCGCTAATTTGTTTTTTTTCCTTCTTTAGATACTTCAATATAAAAGAAAAAAAGCGGGGTCAGAAACTTCTAAGTTTCTGACCCCGCTTTTTTTATGTTTAGATTCTCGAAATCTAGGCGGTTTTTCTTTTATCCATATCCTTTTCATTTTCATTCATCTTGTACGGGGCGGCCGCAGTAAGCGGTCGCCCTGTTTTTTGTGCAATTTTACGAGTGAAACTTTTTTGTAGGCTTAAAACTCTAACTGAACACAAAGCAAATTTTAATCATACCACGCCAGCTTAAAAAAAAACTTTAAAGCAAAAAAGGGTTTTTGCAACGCTTAGCTTAAAAAATGGGTGCCGTTTACTTTGCCCCTTTTTTATGAAGGGGTTTGGGGCGGGATGACCGCCCTAAAAATTAGGGTGGTAAATTAAGAAAATCTTAAAGGAGATGGTTAGAAATGAACAAAACAATTGGGCAACAAATCAGACAACAACGGATACAAAAGGGTATCACACAAGGGGAATTGGCTAAATTGATAGGTTGTACATCAGCTAATATATGCAAAATGGAAAAAGGGGATCACAGGGTCAGATTGATACATGTGCCGACGTTGGCAAACCTTTTGAATATCCCCTTAGAAACGTTTTTCATAGAAGAAAGGAGTGGAATAGATGGTCAAAAAGCAGACATATGAGCCTGGGACTTTTTATCGTGGCACATGTTTTATTTTCCAAAGAAGTCGAGAACTAGGTTTGGTTTCAGACGACATAGCCGTATATTGTGCACTTGAGTCAAGGGCACGAGGCGGTGAATGTTTTCCGTCGTATGAAACGATAGCGAACGATGCAGGTCTATCTCGCCGAAAAGCGATTCTAGTAGTCAAAAAATTAGTCGAAAAAAACGTAATCAAGATCGACAAAAGGTACAATGGAGATGGCCAAACGTCCAATCTATACACCTTGATCGATAGTTCGCTATGGGGAGGGAGTGCACAGCATGCACCCCCTAGTGAACAGCATGCACCCCCTAGTGCACAGCATGCACCCCCTAGTGAACAGCATGCACTACCCCTAGTGCACAGCGTGCCCCCTCCTAGTGCACAGCGTGCACCCGAACTAAACGAATATAACAATACCAAGGTTAACAACAAGATAGATGATGATAGAGCCTTGAGTAATTCGCTTGTAGATATTATAGAGCAATCCTTCAAAAAGTCGTTTGGACAAGACCAAGATCTATCAAAACAGCAAGCAAACAATTTAGCATTGTTAGCTACAAAAAAAGGTATTATCACAGAAGATATTTCGAGCATCATGATCGAGTGTGCTATAGCGGCACCGAAAAATCCAGCACGTTATTTGTTGCAAGTTTTGAAGAACTGGACAAGAGAAAAAGAAAAAAGGGCAAGCACTCTACAGCCCACCCCTACAAAAGAAAAACTTGAACTTGTTTCTTCTAATACTTCAATAGATAAACCCAAAAAACCTTCTCAAAACCCTGAAATTGAAATGTTGACTTCATATTATCGGGATAAATTTGTAAAAACGTTTAAGGCAGAGCCAAACATTGGTGATAACGACAAAAAAATAGCGAATGAACTACTGAAAAGCCGTTCCCTAGAAGAGCTAAAGAAATTGATGGACAAATGGTTTGGGAAAAAAGATGACATTTACACGTGGAAAAACGGCGATTTATACAGTTTCTCAAATATGATCAACAAGCTTCTATCCATGCCCCAAACACCACCACAGCCACAGAACTACTACCAAAAGCCAAGCGGTATCGCATCCACAAGTGATCAATTTTGTTAAAAAGAAAAGGAGTGTTGAATATGTCAAACGAGATTATGGGTGCAGAACAAAGTTTCTTAGGTTGCTTCTTCTTGGATAACGACATAGCAGAAGAAGCATTTGGTTGGGTGGATGCTTCCGATTTTTCGTCGGAAGCACACCGCCAAATCTACCAAGTTTTCAAGACTTTGAACGAAGCGGGACAGCCGATTGACTATATCACCGCATCACGTGAATTACAAGGGAAAGTTGCAATTGACTACATCATACAACTTGCCGATACAGTTCCTTCCGTTGCTAACATCAAACAGTATGCCCAAATGATTCGTAAAGAATCGCAAAAAAGAAAGATTATTGCTTTAACAACAAAAGCACACCGCGATCTAATTGAAAAAGACGCCGAAGAAGTTCTTCCCCAACTAGAAAAATCGTTGCAAGAGTTGGCAGTTGCCACGGAGACAGAAAAAAACTACAAATCAATTGCAGAAACGTTGCCCAATGTTTGGGGTAATATCCAAGAAAGGAAGAAAATCAAAGGATTGCCTGGGCATTCTACGGGCTACCAACACTTGGATAATATGACAGACGGTTTGCAAAAAGGTGAATTGGTCATTTTGGCCGCACGCCCAAGTATGGGTAAAACAGCTTTGGCACTAAAAATTGCCTTAAATGTTGCTAAGAAAGGTGTTCCAACAGGTGTGTTTAGTTTAGAGATGACAACGGAACAATTGGTGCAACGATTGTTAGCGTGTGAGTGCTTGGTGGATTTGAAAGATCTCAAGCACGGCAAAATGACACAACAGGACGAAGAAGCGGTTAAGATAGGCATGGGTGAAATAGCGAAGTATCCACTATACACCGATGACGACTTTGGCGACTTGGACAAGTTGATTGCACGTGCAAAAAAAATGAAAAGGGATTTCAACCTTGGCTTTTTGGCAGTTGACTACTTACAAATTGTAAGCACAGGTAGTGCTAAAAATGACAATAGAAACTTAGAAATTACGAAAATTTCATGGGCTTTTAAAAAGATAGCGAAAGAACTAAACATTCCTGTGCTTCTTCTCTCACAGCTTTCAAGGACTGTAGAACAACAACAAAACAAACGCCCAAATTTAAGTCACTTACGGGATAGTGGTGCCATCGAACAAGATGCAGACCAAGTGTGGTTTATTTATCGAGATGAATATTACAACCAAGAAAGCGAAAAGAAAGGGATCGCCGAAATTATTGTAGCCAAAAACAGAAATGGTTCCATTGGAACGGTCGAGTTAGGTTTTTTGAAAGAGTATGTACTTTTCGCAACTCGTGACGACGACGGCATGGAAAAAAAGCATCCTTTGGGCACAGAATTGATTTATACAGGGCAAGGAAAACAGCAACAAATAATTAGCTAAAAAAAGGAGTGTTAAATATGAGATTAGCGGATTTACTCCAACAAAAAGAAGCGGAAAGGGTTTCACAATTGCATACACAACAGCAAAAATCCAATTGTCCTGTGTGTTGCGATAGGGGCATGGTGGTTGACCGTACCACGAAGACGTCCAGAACTTGCATTTGCATTTTTGAAAGAATCGTAAAAAGAAAAATGGGAGAAGCGAACATTACGCCAAAGGAACAACTGCAAACATTAGACTCCTTTGAGTTTCGTAAGCCAGTCCACAGCCAAATGAAACAACTTGCCGAAAAATATATTGCAAATATGCCTACAGACTACGTGATGCACCAAGGGCGGATTTGCACGACACAAGATCATTGCCTATGGTTAGGCGGAGCAACGGGTATGGGCAAAAGCCATTTGGCAATTGCAATCGCACAGGTTGCTATTGCCAGCGGCCACAATGTCAAGGTAATCAATTGTGTCCGCATGTTTGCAGAAATCGTGGATTGCTTTTCTACAAACGAAAAGCCTAAAATGTACCAAGAAGCAATGGATGCAACAGTTCTAGTTCTTGACGATATTTTCAAGCAAAAACCAAGCGACTTTGTAATACAAAAAATATACGACTTGGTCCAATGGCGAGTGCAACTGGGATTGCCAACAATTTACACGTCAGAAAGAAGATTGGGCAACAAAGGCGAAGAAGCAAACAAGCTAAACCCGACGACGATCAAGGACATGGACACATCCATTTGGCGTAGAATCAGAAAATCTTGCGGTGATGGGACGTATGTTTTTGAATACTTCTAGACAATGCAAAACTAAAATGACATTGATTGATCTTGGCACAGAGATGATTTTCACGTAAGTGTTAAAAAATCCGCCCTAAATCGCCATCTAAACGCCTAAAAAACCCTTCGAAGGGTTAAATACACCAAAGCATGCCCAACCCCGTCACAATATCCCATAGAACGCCAAATAAGCCTATTCACGGTAGGCGGGGTGGTGGGGAAAATGAAAAGACTAATAAATATTGGACTTTTTTGTTTTTCAAGAACTGCCAAGTAGAGTGGTTTTCGTTATTTATCGTAAGCTTGTGATTATAGAATAATACATTTTTTGTTTTTTTATAAAGAAAAAAAGGATATGCAGGGTTTTGATGTAAATATTATGATAAAAAAGAAAGGGGTTTAGATTAATGGAGAAAATGAAAATTTACGATCCTTTAGTAAAGAAAGTTTTTGAAGCCGAAATAATGAAGCGTTATGAGCTTCACGAAGATGCGGAGTTTTTACTCGTAAAATTCCAAACCGAAGACGAAGATTTGTTTGAGATTGCTGTTATTCGCTATGACGACGGTCATTATTTCACCACACCTGATTGGCAAGGTCAACAACCAAAAAGCCCCAAAGAGATCTCTAAATACAAATGGGTTGACATTAATTTCACCCAAACAATTCTGCTTAATGGATTGCCCCGTTATTTACCATTTTAACCATGAAAAAAACCGCCGATATAGGGCGGTTTTTTTTGTCCTCTATGGTGAAGAATGGACGATTATCCGCATGGACACGCCTACTTCATATCGCACAATGTTTGGCGATGATTTACTCGCAGGACTTGATCTAGTTGGGCGTGGCGATGGTATGGCAAAACTCGAGTCAAACGTTGGGGTTGGTTATCAGCGTTTTTAGTCAGCCATTATCGATCTCGATAACACAAAAACAATGCAATCAGCAGAAGTGATAGCCCAATGGTGGAGCAATCAGGGGCGATATACCCGCATCGAGCGGCACGGACACAAGCGGAAACAATGCGGACACTACACCGACAACGGGAAGCGGAAGTGGAAGTTGCGACTACAAAAGAATCAGCATGAGCGGAAACAGAACAGCCCGATCCGATTTTGGAAATCATAATGTCCGTCCAAAACGGCGATCAATTACCACCTGTTGATACTATCCGTGATCGAGTTGGTGGAAGAAACGCTAACGTCATCGCACGATTAAGTGAGTTTGCAGACAAAGGTTTGATTGTGAAAAAATCGAATAAATGGCATCGTAGCGATACGTAGTTCCCGCCGTTCCATTCCAATTTAACCCCACCTTTTTAGGGGTTTTTAGGTTCCTAAAGGGTCTTTAAAGTACCTAGTAGGTACCTAAAAGGTACTGCAAGGGGTTGTTAAATTACCTAAACAATACCTAAAAGGGTCGTTTAAGTACTTAAACGGTACTTCAAAAAAACCTAAAAGGTACTGTTTAAGCACATTATATATACCTAAAAAAAAGTATGCAAATTGCAAACTTGGATAAATAATAATTGGCATAATTTCGTTGTTTTTTCTATACGTTCATTAAGATCCATTTACAATCACTCCTGTAGATAATCCAACTTTTCCTGTTTTTAGCTTAATTCGGATTTTTTTACAAATACCCTTTTGCACCGAAAAGCTTTAAGTGTTCTCTCTATGCAAAAATGTCCATAAAACAAACTGTTTTATTGCTAATATAAGTCGGGTGTGGTAATGATAAGCAGTTTGAAAAACATTCATTATTGTTACGTTCTTTGCCTGAGACCAAACGAGAAGTGTTATATACTACCATACAAATGCTTGATCAATTTCGTGGTAATGATAAATATACTGAATTGCTTGGTGATTTATTAAGAGTAAAAGAATATTAAAATAGAAAGTGGATTTTGATGGGGTATTATAATGTTAATTGAGCAATTGAAATAATGTTTTTGAGCCAGCTCTGACAGAGCTGGCTCATTTTTACTGAAGAACTGATTAACCCAAACTGGAGTAGGAGAATTTCAAAACACTCTCCAGAAAAGACCATAGAAGTAATGGGTTTTAACGTTAATTAAATTATGGTATTATAGATAAAAATAAGAAAGAAGGTGAAGGATTGAAAAAAAGTATTCTTATATTAATAATTATTTTACTTGTAGCTTCATCAAGTTTAGTAAGTGCTAATGATATTTCGGTTAGTGTTAATGGGGAAAGTATTGTATTAGAACAATCTCCAATAATTGAACATGGTAGAACATTAGTACCTTTAAGAGCAATATTTGAAGCATTAGGTGCAGAAGTTACATGGAACGGTGAAACTAGAACAGTAACAGGAACAAAAGACGATATTGTAATTAATTTGCAAATTGAAAATACAATTGCCATAGTAAACAATCAAGAAGTATCACTAGATGTACCTGCTATGATAATGAACGGCAGAACATTAGTGCCTCTTAGGTTTATTGCAGAGAGTTTAGGGGCTGAAGTTAGTTGGGATGGAAAAAATAGAGTGGTGTTAATAAATTACAACAAAGAAGCAGAGCAACAAAGACTAGAGCAACAAAGACTAGAGCAACAAAGACTAGAGCAACAAAGACTAGAGCAACAAAGACTAGAGCAACAAAGACTAGATCAACAAAGACTAGAGCAACAAAGACTAGAGCAACAAAGATTAGAGCAAACAAAGATTAGAGCAAACAAAGACTAGAGACAAACAAAGATTAGAGACAACTGTTGATTTTCATCAAATGGTTGTGCCCAACCGGGCATGACTGGTTAGCTAAAAAAAGCTTCCTCTTACGAGGAAGCCTTCCTTATTCTAGTAACTCTACTTCGTCGATAATTCTAGCCATATAAGTGCCTTCTTCACGTAATATCTGGCGATAGCGTTCGTATTGAGGCATCATGACACTGACGCGATACCAGAACATGGGCGAATGGTTCATTTCTCCTAAGTGGCAAAGTTCATGAACAATGACATAGTCCATGACAGTTGGTGGCATGAGGATTAAGCGCCAGCTAAAGTTCAAGTTCTTCCTGCCAGAGCAGCTTCCCCAGCGTGTCTTTTGATCTTTGATGGTAACTTTATTGTAGTCATAGTCGTAGCCTTTGTTCAGCTCAGGAATTCTTTGTAAGATTGCTTCTTTGCCTTTTTTGCGTAGTTCTTCTTTTAGAATTTCTCTCCACTGGCTTTTTTCCGTAGATTGAAGTTGAAGGTGCAGTTGTTGCGCTTCTTCATCGATGTGAATTCTTTCTTTTTTATCTTCTATTGTATCTTCTATGAGCACTTTGATCTGATAAGGCTTTCCGCGATAGTAGATCATGCCTTTGTTGTTCTTCTGGCGCTTTTTCTTTTCTAAGAGGTCTTGCCATTTGCTCTGTATCCAATCTTTATAGTTTTTGAACAAGTCCTGTACTTCTTTTTCTGTAAGATCAAGGGGTACGCGGACGAGCAAGCCTTTTGTTGAAAGTCGTAATGAACTATTGACGATTCCTTTTCTTCTCTCTATGGTGACATGCATGGCCTCGCCTGCAACAGTCATCTCATAATGATTGCTACTGACTGTTTCGTAGGTTCTTGTAGGGTTTCTTTTTTTCCTGTTGGTTTTGATTATAATCACGTTCCTTGTCTTCTTCTCTTTTGTTACGTTCTTTTTATTCATTTGTCATTTTATTTTGCTTACATTGGGGCTCATGTTCTATGATCTTGCTCTCTAAGAGTTGTACTTTGTATTTTCTCTGGTGATTTCTTATATTTTACACGTTACAGAAGAAAAAAAACGAGGCACTTTTTATAAAGTTACCTCGTTTTTTTCAAGTTTTATACTTTATCAATACAGTCTTCGGGACAGGCTCTTACACATAAGGCGCAGTCGACACAGACTTCTTCATTGATAAGTCGGATGCCACCTTCTACTTCAGAGATACAGCCAGCAGGGCATACGAACTGACAGGCACCACAAGCGACACATTCTGCAGGACGAATTCGATGAGCCATTGTTGCTCCACCTTTCTATGTATAGTAATGCTACTTTTTAAGAGTATCATTGTTGTAGAAAAGAATCAATCTTGTTACTATAGTTACATATACGATATTGATATCGTAGAATTCGAAGAGCAGAAATCGAATAGAAATCTGATCAATTGTTAAGATTCTATACTAATGCCCAAAGTACTGTTCAATCACACTATGCATGCTGGTTTTGACATCTCTACGCGGAGCCAAGATTCAGTATAGAAAAACATCTACGACTTTTCGATTCTAGTATATGATGTGGTGTAGGATGGTTCTATTGCGATTGATTCTGCCTAAGAAAGGGTGGTGTAATTGTCCTCGCTTCTTCAACCGACCAGCAAAAAAGAGCGAATTGTGGAGTTAGATATTCTACGAGGTTTTGCTCTATTGGGAATTCTGCTCGTCAATATGGCTTACTTTAATTCTCCTGTTGTCTATTCCCATTTAATAGGTCTTGAACTTTGGGCTGGATGGGCTGATTCTATTGTGGAGCGTTTGGTCTTTTTCCTCGCGGAAGGTAAGTTCTATACCATGTTCTCTTTTCTCTTTGGTCTAGGATTTATTATCTTTATGGAACGGGCCAAAGAAAAAGTGAAAAGACCACGGCTTTTGTTTCTTCGTCGCCTTTCTGCTTTGTTGATCTTTGGCTTGATCCATGCATTTTTCTTTTGGTTTGGCGATATTCTGACGATTTATGCCCTTTTTGGTCTTTTGCTTTTGTTTTTTGTCTATCGAAAGCCTAGGACTTTGTTGGTCTGGACTGGTATCATGGTTTTTCTCTATTTTATTTTGATTTTTTTTCAACTTTTGGGTGCTTGGGTTACGACGCAGGAACTGAATCCTGTTGTGGTTGAGCAGGAAGCTCTTTTTAATGCAGAGATGATGGCCCTGGTAGAGCAATCCTATCTTTTCTATGGTCAAGGCACCTGGAGTGAGGTCATGGCCCAAAGAGTCCATGATACACTGTTTGTCTTTTCCTATATGATTTTTGCTTTACCGATTATTCTTCCCATGTTCTTGCTCGGCGCTTATGTTGGCAAGAAAGGTTGGCATCGCGACCTCTCTTCTGCCCTTCCCATTCTACGCAAGATCTGGCTTTTTTCTCTTCTTGTCGGTCTACCCTTGACTGTTCTGAAGACGTACGCTTTTTTCCAACCGGAAATGTCGACCTACTCTTTTTACTATGGCCTGTATATGGTTGGTATGATCTTGGGCGATCCTCTGATGAGCTTTTTCTATATGATATCGGTGGTACTACTACTGCAAAAGTCTTTCTGGCGCGAGCGGTTGGAATTTTTACGGCCTGTTGGCCAGATGGCATTGAGCAATTATTTGCTACAGACGCTAATTGCGACGACGTTGTTTTATAGTTATGGCTTGGGCCTCTATGGCCAGGTCGGCCCAGTGTGGAATCTGGTACTGACATTTGTAATTTTCTCTGTACAGGTCTATGTAAGTCGCTACTGGTTGAGCCGCTATTCATTTGGCCCTATGGAGCGGCTGTGGCGGATGATGACCTATGGTCGAATCGCAGGGAAAGAACGGTTGACGAAAAGCGGAAGCGTCTGATAACACCAATCAGTAAGCCACCCTCGCGATTTGCTATCGTGAGGGTGGCTTTGTTTTGTTCTGCTTCAATTTTGTTCTGCTCCAAGCGATTCTATTTGTATCTCTCTGCCTACTTTTTCAATGCTGTTAGACCATAGAATACATCGGCAAAAGATTCCTCTATGACGATGTCAAAGCCGGCTTTTTGCAGTAACTCTAGGATCTCTGCTTTGCTAATTCTGTGATCAAGGGGCGGTCCTACTTCCATTTCTTTTGCTTCGAATTCAATGATGGCAATTTTCCCTGCCTCTTGTAAGATGCGGCTGACTTCTTGTAGCATTCGATTCTTGTCTTGTACTTCATGAAGCACATTGACTAGTAAGGCAAAGGTGACTGATTGCTCAGGGAGCTTTAAGTCGTACTCTTCTGTTTTTACTGTGACAAGGTTGGTTAGTTCTGCTTCTTTGGCTTTTTGCTCTACTTCGTCGAGCATTTCTTGGAGAATGTCTAATCCGTAGGCTTTTTGATCCTCTTGTCTGATCAGTTGGGCTGCGGGAATGGTGAAGTAGCCGATGCCACAACCGATATCCGCCATTGTGTCGCTTGCTCTTAGGCCTAGCTTTTCTAAAGTTGATAGAGGCGGTAGGACTTCTCTGCGCCAGGGGTTGTCGAGCTTGCTTTTGTTGTGGGGGGAGAATTTGTGGGTCATTACGTTGGCCTCCTTGGTAATTGGGACGGTTTACTTTTGCAATCTTATCTTATTCTATAAACTTTCCTGTCGTAGCATCAATCAGCATTCTCTGTCCATTCATCGGATTTAGCATATAAAGCAACTGTGGCTCTGGAGCTTTTTGGCCAAAGTAGTCTGTCCAGATATAGACAAGCTCTAAAGAGTTATCTTCTAGGAACATTTTTTTGGCTTCTTCAACTGAGATAATGCTGTCTTTGGAGGGGAATTCAAGGGCCTCAAAATCCTGTGTAGGACTATGATAACTGATAATCTGACCTGTCTCTTGATGAATCGTTAGCGCATAATTGAGATTTTGAACGGGGATGCCATCATGCTGAACCGTAAAGATAAAGCGTACAAGCGGTTGTGATAGCAGGCGTTGGTCAATTTTTTCTCGGTCCACCCATTCTGGTAGCATAGATTCCATACTTATTTCTTCAATGATCGTCAAGTTCATGGCTCTTACACCTTCTGGCAACTGGCGCTGCAGAAAAGCATAAGCTTTTTTGCGTACTTCTTCTATGGTTAGAAGAGGCTTTTCATGGACTTTTGCGTTTCCATTTGACTTTTCCTCTACTATTTCTTTAGAGTTGGAGAAGGTTGTTCCTTGGAAAGTTTCAGCGTGAAAGCTGTTTAGCCTTCCTGTCTCTGCGCAAACAGTTATCATGACATAGTCGTTATAACTAACGATTTCCTCCGTTGATTGAAAGTCAGGCTGTCTATACCAGTGATATTGGAGAAAATCGGGACCACCATCAGCTACACCCTCATTGCGCCGGAGGGGTTGAACGGGTTCTTCTTCTAAGTTCGTTAGATCAACGGCAAGTTCATGGGTTAGAAAGTTTCTGGCTTCTTCAGCAGACTGAATGATCGTGGGTTTGTTTGTCCCGATTAGATTGACCTGTTCTTGTTTCTGGTAATTTTCATAGATGATCCCCATCTCTTCGAAAAAACTTTTGCCTGTTAGGGCATTAAAAAAGGTGCTTGTCGTTGGTGTATAGGCCAGAATTATTTTGTCCTTGTCCTGTTCAAAGAATGGCTCGGACAGGTAGATCAAGTTCATTTGTAAATCTTCACGCCACTTTTTCTCTACTTCTTCTTTCGGTATAGCTTGGGCAGGCTCAGGGAAAAGATCTGCTTCGATTGCTTTTTCTAGGTTAAAATTATCGATATGATATAAGCTATTGATTTTTCCTTCTTGATCGATTGATAACGTTATCATATCGCTGAGAAAAGGAATTCCCTGGACTAGGGGCATGAGCCGAACTTGTCCATAGTAAGTATGATAGCGTTTCCCTTCCGCTGTTGTCATGGAGTGGCTAGAATAGGTGATTTGATCATTCATTCTATATTCATCGAGATTGTAGCCAAGGGCTTCTAAGAACGCTTTGGCTTTGGTGAAGACCATATCAGGATCAGGCTTGACCGGGCTTTGCTGTTCTCGTTGATCTTTTGCTTTATCGGAAGGCGCTTCTATTTCTTCCCAGAATTTCTCTTGGGGATAGTGAATGGTCAAGCGCTTCAAAGCACCTACTTCTCCGTCGAAGAGCAAGGAAGCAAAGATAAAGTCAGAAGACTTTTCTTGCCCTTGAACGGTGGACAGGTGCAGATGAATGGGCGCTTTCTCTTCATTAGAAGATTCTGTAACATAGCGACTCATTGGGTCTACTTTCATTTCTGAAAGAGTAGGAATCCATTCTTTTAGACTTTCCATTTGCCTTCTAATGGGATCCTGTAGTTCCTGAGGCAAGTTCTCTATTGCCTCTTCTAACTCTACTTGCTTCGGTGTTATAAACTCCATTTCATCATAAAAAGCTTCGTTAAATTCTTGAACATTTTCCGCTCGAATCTCTATAACTTCCGTCGTAACTTCTTGCATAACAGCTTCACTTGTAGCTAAAGTCACTGGGGCTATTGTGAATATTGACGCTAGCGCAAGTGTGGCTGTTAGGAGCAAACCTTTTTGGGTCATTGTGCCGAGCCTCCTTACTTACAACTTACTAACCTTTATTTCCCTTTATTTTACAGGGGGGCTTGTAATTCCTGCTTTTTTATAAAAAAGCCTTCTATCGTAAAAGTGATAAAAGGCTTGCTAGATTTGCTTTCCTGTCATTCTGACTCAACAGGGAATTTTACGAAAAAGGTAGTCCCTCCCGCGCTTGTATCTACCTCAATGATTGCATTGTGACGCTTTGCTATACTATAACAGACTGCTAAACCCAGACCTGTTCCGTTATCCTTATCTGTAACAAAAGGTGTACCTAAATTCCTATATATTTCTGGTTCAATCCCTTTTCCTTGATCAATGATGGCGAGCACAACATAAGATCCCTCTTCAAAAGTTTTTATGAAGAGCTTTTTTCCTGGCTCCATGGCTTCAATTCCATTTTGAGCCAGGTTAATCATGAGTTGTTTTATCTCTTTTTCATCACCAACAATGTTGGCAGAAGTCTGTAAATCTAAGCAAGCATCTTTTTCTTCTAGAAAAGCTTTGGCTTGAATTAAAGGGAAAAAGCTCTGAATGACACTGTCTAGATTAAAACCTTTAAGATTCTCTGGTTTACGTTTCGAAAGAGATAAAAACTCTGAAATAATGTGATTCACTCTATCTAACTCGGAAATCATCAGGTCAAAGTGTTCTTTTTCCCGCTCACATCTAGTTCCTATAATTTGTAAGAATCCTCTGACGGTTTGCATGGGATTCCGTATTTCATGCCCTAATCCGGCAGCTAATTTTCCGATTAAATTTAATCGTTCTAGACGGAGCAATTCTTTTTCCAGATGATCATATTCTGTTATGTCAACTAAATTCACGAGAAGACAGCTAACCCCATTGAGTTCTATCGGTTCCGCGGAACATAATGTGATTATCTCTTTGCCATCTTTACTTCGCATAAGGACTTTTTCGTTTGTTAACCTTCCCGTTTTTCTTAACTTACTTGATAGTTTTTCTAGGTCTTTTGGATTGGAATGAAGATTTAAATCGGATGGGAATCGGCCAATCACTTCTTCAGGTTGATAACCCATCACTTCTATCCATTTTACGTTGACATCAATAAATTCACCATAATGACCATCCTTTATGGCCACAATGGAAACCATAGTTGGACTATAACGAAACGATTTCATGAACCTTTCTTCCGATTGCCGTAACTGTCTCCCCATTTGTACTTTTTCAGTAATATCTTTTCCCACAGCAAATATTCGATTTTCTTTTTCTAGGGGAATGGTATTCCATTCAAACCATTTGTAGCTACCATTTTTGCATAATATACGACTGACATTGTTGACTTTCTTTTCTACATTGGATTCAATGAAGTTTTTCACGAACTCCCGATCTTCTGGATGAAGAAAAGCAACACAACTCTTTCCAATGACTTCTTCAGGTCTGTAGCCAATCAATGTTGTAGAAGCATCATTGATTGTAATGATATTCCAATCAAAATCGTAAACAAGCAATAGATCTGAAGAAAGTTCAATAAAGTGTTCTATTTCAGAGAGCTTATTATTGTCATGTAATGTTTTTTGTTCAGGTGCTTCTATAGAATTGTTTTGCATTTTCAGTAATTGATTCAATGATTCGTCAACCCCAGTCACATTTTCCGTTTACACCGAATTGGTTAGGTTAAGGAAATTATAACATGGAGGAATTCAGAGCCATGTAGATTTTTGTAAAAAATAAGTGATTTTTCGGTTATTTTTTCTGTATTTTTCGACAAACGGACTAGGAGATATATAAAATGACCACCTTAATAATCTAGGGTGGTCATTTCTATCATTATTTCGTATGACGCAACAAGTGCTGCCATACATCTAGATATAGCTTCTTTGTGCCTTCTTCTTGATAATCAGGGACGTTGCCCAATCTCCACAAAGAGAGACCCTGAAGATCAAACATTTTGGCTAACTTTATTTTCGCTTCTATGCTTCGAGAATCTTCATACCAGATAATATTGTAGCTATTGTCTCTGGGATCGAAAAAGGTCGCATAAGGATTTTGATATCGATCGGAATAGTTCATCGTAACGCCATCCATGGACAGCCTTTGCTGAATTGCTTCGTAGCTGGGGCTGTAAGGAACCCTGTTGATGATTTTTCCGTCTTGCAGCTTCCATTGAACAGCATCAAAGGAAAGCTGCAAGTAGATCTTGCTTCTATCTTCGATACCTTTATCTTGATCTGTAATGGCTTTTATTGCGTAGTATACTTCATCGATGGGCGTTACAGGGGTGAGTGTATAACCGCTTTGCATTTCTATGTTGGTAAGTTGCTTTGCGTAATAATCATGGGCCATGAGTATGACTCTATCAGCAATCTGGCCAATGCTTTTGAAATCATAGCCATCGTAGTAAGCTTGTCCCGCTCTTCTTGCTGGATGAACAGCTACATATAAGGAAGCATCGCTTTGATCTAGCTCTTCTTTTAGCTCTTTAAGGAATCGATTGAACGATTCTTTGAGTTGATCGCCTTTCATGTCTTCAAAGTCAATAACAACACCATCGAAAGCAAGAGGTATACCCTCAGCGGTACTATGAAGTTGAGACACAATAGACTGAATCACTTGCTGACGAACTTCGGGCCTTGTAAGTATGTATTCGAGCAAAGGTTCGTTGCTTTGATTTGCTTTCTCTACTCTACTATGGTTAGAGGCAAATACCATCAGCTTCGTAGCGACTTGATTCTCTTTTGCCCTATTCAAAGGCTGTGGAAATCCTATAGGAATGGCAAATTCATTGTTATTCTTTCTGGTTGTGTTGAGAATTACCTGGCCTTTTTCAGGGTCATATTCTAAGCGACTCCAGCCAAAACCGACCGACGTAAGGTCTGGTATCATAGAAGCTTGATGAGCCGATCGAATGGCGTAAAAAGCATGGAGTTCCGGCAGTGGCTTGTTCAACTTATTGTACATACGCATCATCATCAGCGCCGCTTCTTCTCTTCTTGCTGTATCATAGGGCTTGAATAAATTGTTGCCAACGCCCGTAATGATGCCAAAATCTCTGGCAATGGTTATGTAGCCGATATTTTGAGAAATATCATCAAAAGGAGAACCAAGGTATGTTATTTGATTGGCCAAACTGTTATACCCTAGGGTGCGCACAATCATGATAGCCATTTCTTCACGGGTAATAGGCTCTTCCGGCCTGAAGCGGTCCTGATCCTTTAGGATAACACCATGATGAAGGGCTGTTTCGATAGGACCGTAATACCATCTGCTTCTATCCTTGTTGTCTGCAAAGCTACCTTGTTCCGGTGTGATGATCTCCCACTGCATAAGCTTAACTAAAAAGGCTACAAATTCACTTCTTTTTATCGTCTGACCAAGACCGAAGTGATTGTTACCCATGCCGTCGGTGATGTGTAGAGACCGCAGTTCGTGGATGGCTTCGTAGGCCCAGTGGCTTTGAGGAACATCATCGAAGGTTTTGATTGTTTTTTCGTTGGCAAAGGCTGTGCTGGTAAGAAGAAAGAAAGAGATTGCAAGAAAAAAATTGTTCTTTGTAAGTGGACCATTGTCACGCAAATCCTCGCTTTCCTATTTTTTTACTGACCTATTTTCATAATTTCGCTTCCCTTATCTCATATTCCTACTCTAGTGAATAAAAAAATGACCTCCTGCCTGGCGGTCATTTTTTCCTACTCCTGGTTATAGCTTTTTGGACCAGATATTCATATTCTCATAATTACCATCGATGTGGCAATTGTTAATATGTTTGCCTTGATAGTGGTAGCCAAGCTTGTAAAGACCTCGATTGGCGCTAGGAACGCCGGCTCGAACAAGACTGTACAGGCAAGGGATTTGTCGGGCAATCATCTTTTCTTCTAGAGCTTGAAGGATAGAAGTACCAAGACCTTGGCCTCTCGCCTCCGGTCTGGTGGCTAAATCGGTCATTTCAGCATTGCGGTTGGTCAGATCCATCTCGGCTGAACCCGCTGCAATGAGGTGACCTTTTTCGAACACGCCCATAAAGTAGACATGGGTTCTCATGATTTGCTTGATATAAGTGATATCAAAAAGAGGACTGGGATATGACTCGAATATTGCTTTGTATAATGAAACAAGACTTTTGGCGTCTTCTTCTTCTAACGTCCTGATGGTAAGATTTGCTGGAAGTGGCGCTTCTGTTTTTCCAGGTACTTTGTCAGCTCTAACTTGGTCGAGAATTTTTTGTTCTTCTTCAAAGTAAGCGCTTTGGGCTCGGTCTGGATCGACAAAGTAGGCGTTACACAGAGCGTCTTGACCTTTGAAAAATCCAGGAATTTTCCCTTCTTGTATAAAGCCGGCTTGTTGAAGTATTTCTGTGCCTGCAGGGGCTGCTTCTGTTGAAAGGTACCAAATGATCTTGCCCAGTTTTTCTTCTTCCGCAAGACTTTTGCATGTATCGATCATCTCTTGATATCCTGGGCCTTCAAAAGATTGAACTTTAAGTCGACTATTTCGAGAATCGATGGTTACAGTAGCGCGAAATGAGCTGCCTTCTATTTTTTTCTCTGTCATCGACAAGTCCCCCACTCTTCTCTCCGTTGCGTCCGCAAATTGCCTTCTGGAACCAGGCTCAGCTTGTCGCCTTCTAAGAGTATTTCTAATCCTTCTGGATCTGTTTCTTTGCTTTCCATGTATTCTTGGGCCATTTGGCAGGCTTCGTAATTTTCTTTAACGGGCTCACGATAGCTAGAAATAACGCCTTCATAGTTGCGTAAGATCACTTTTTCTTCTGATTGAGAGATCATATATTGTGGTGCTACGGGAATTTTACCACCGCCACCGGGTGCATCAATCACATACGTTGGTACGGCCAAGCCGGAAGTGTGTCCGCGAAGGACTTCAATGATCTCTATGCCTTTGGCGACGGAAGTACGAAAGTGTTCTATGCCTGTTGATAAGTCACATTGATAGAGATAATAAGGGCGAATGCGATTCATCAGCAAGCGATGCGCAAGTTCTTTGATCACATAAGGACAATCATTGATACCTCGAAGTAAGACCGTTTGATTGCCAAGAGGAACGCCTGCATCGGCTAGCATGGCACAAGCTTTTTGCGCTTCTTCTGTCAGTTCTTTGGGATGGTTAAAGTGGGTATTTAACCAGATGGGGTGGTATTTTTTGATTCGCTGGCACAATTCTTCTGTAATTCGTTGTGGCATGACAACGGGTGTTCTCGTGCCAATGCGAATGATCTCTACGTGATCAATCTCTCTTAGTTTTTGTAAGAGCCATTCTAAACGGTCGTCAGAAATGCAAAGACTGTCACCACCTGATAGGATAACGTCGCGCACAACAGGTGTGTTGCGAATATAGTCGATAGCACTATCAAGTTGTTCTTGGGGACGCACTTGATCATGGGTGCCTGCAAAGCGTCGTCTGGTACAGTGACGGCAATACATAGAGCATTGATCGGTGACAAGCAAAAGAACGCGATCGGGATAGCGATGGGTTAATCCTGGTACAGGCGAGTCGACGTCTTCTGCAAGTGGATCATCGAGGCTTGCTTGGCCATCTTGGAGTTCTAAGGATAGAGGTACTGCTTGTTTGCGAATGGGATCATCGGGATCGTTCGGATCCATAAGCGAAGCATAGTAGGGTGTGATAGCCATGCGCAAAGTATGGAGGGATCGCCGGATCCCTTCTTTTTCTTCTTTTTGCAGAGGAATGATCTCTTCTAGTTCATCAACGGTGGTAATGCGATTTTGTAGTTGCCATTGCCAATTGTTCCAGTCTTCTTCCGATAGATCCCGCCATTTTGCAATGTCTCGATAGGTTCTTCTCACTGCTGTCTTCCTTCCTTGATAGTTCCTAATCGTAGTCTAAGCGGGTTTGGGGAATTTAGACCTTGGTGAGTGGGGGAAAGTATTTCCTTTTTGATACTACAACCTTCACGACCACCTAATTTCAACAGCCTGCATGCGCTGGTCCTTACACTTGTAATTATGAGGCATTCTTAAGCGAACTGTAAGTTGTTCCTTTTCGAAGACGACAATAATAAAAGCTTTAGCAGATCCTCTAGAGGCTCTTCAAATTTTTTAGCCCTTGGGAAGATCCTTCGAATAAAGAATCCATCGTGCTATCAGCATTGCTATTGAATTCTAAATATGTACGCTCTAGTCTTTCTTTGGTGAACCCAGCTAGACCTGTCATGTATTCGACGATTTGGCCTGTTAGCTCTATTTCCAGACATTGATTGAGCATCTAATACTTTTAAAGTGGTCAGATCTTCTTTGATTTTGTAAATGGGCATTTTTTACACTCCCTTTATAGCTCCTGAAGTAAGGCTTACACTTTCTAGAGGAAATTGTGAAATCAGTCCTTTGGAATTGGAATGTTATATTAAAAAGACAAACCAGCTATGGGGTTGCTAGGAACAACCTTTGGCTGGTTTTTTGTTACTTTGCAGATATTGGGAGAACTCCAATTCGGAAGTTGAAAGACTATTAGACGATAAGCTTCTTGGCCTCTTTAACTGTTCCTACTCTATATATGCTGTCTAAAATTTTATTCAATTTCTCTAGATCCGTTATACCTCTTACTTCTTTTTGAAGATCTATAGATCCTGTCCCAAATCTAGCTTCAAGATATTTGCATATAGACTCCTGCAAACCTTCCGACTTACCTTCTACTCGACCTTCTTCTCTGATCCATTGTTCGATTTTCGTCATTTTTAGCACCTCCAGTATGCGCTTTTTTACTTCATCAGGTAGAATTCGATCGGGTTATGGCTACTATACAGGCTACTGTGAAAGCTTGTAATACTTCGCTTTCAATTGGTTGGCCAATTCTATGGCTTCTACACAGGGCTCCACGTTTTGTTCTTTTATTCTAGTTTATTTCAACTTTTTCCTTCTATTTTTGATGATTTTTTACATTTTTTGCTATGGTAATACCGATGATAGAGCTTTTCTTGCTTCTTATTAGAATGAGACAAACCAGTCAAGGGCTTGCTTTCTTGTCAGTTAGCTCTTCAATCATTTCTTCGCTTTAGAATGAATAGAAGTGATCTAGCCAATTGAAAATGACGCACAACAATCATTTGCTATAGTCTGCTTGGCTATCACCGAGCGAATCTTGCCCGATAAAAGAAAATGCTATCTATTTATTGTACTTAAATGCACATAAAAAAGGCTTCCCGTTCCAATTTCCTAACAGAAAGCCTTTTTCATACCCATAATACTACAACCATCAACGACCATCTAATGCAAGAGATAGGGGGAATGATCGTTCCATGACCCATCTCGCCACTCGATAAAAAGCTCGCGCAAATCATTGTCAATTAGATGAATGTCCTTATCTACAAAAATATCTTGTCCAACAAAAGAAAGATAAACGATGACGCCAACATGGACGGGATTATAAAAATTGCTTTCAAGAGCCAAAGCAAAAGCGGTGGTCAACATACGATGAGAAAAGGAAATAGGAGCTTCATCGAATCTATCATCCCTGTGATTCTTAAGCACTTTCAAAATCACAACTGCAGAACTTCCTAGCTCGGTAATTCGTATAACATCGGCTTTAAGACCTGCTACGAGACCAATGAGGTGACCCTGCAATGACATTTGCAAATTGAGAGGCACCGTTTTAAGAGCTAAAAAGTCCATGCTAATGTTTCTATGATGGGCCAGTACTTCCTCTATCCGAACCATTATTCTTCTGCGCTCATAATTAAGCAATCGCTCTGCATTTGCTAGAACTCTCTGATCTTGTTCTTTAGGATAGATCGGTAGAAGATCAAGAACATCTTTGCTTAAAAGCCCTAGAACCTGCAACTTCTCGATCTCTTTTTGTATCTCATTCAGTACATCGACTGGTGCTTTTCCAGGTTGTTGATAGATAAGAAGTTTAACTGCACTAAGAAAGTTAACAACTACATCATAATAGACTTTTTCGGCAATACCCACAGGATTGATTGTTACCGTCATTTCTTCCCAAGCACTAGAATTCCCTGTTGAACTTACTTGCTCGTAGCTCTCATGCCTTTCCGTTAGAGTTTCAGATTCGACAGAAAAGGTATTATAAAAAGGACATAAGGGCTTTCGAAAACAGTTCCATCCATACAGTTCTTCATCCACTGCTTGTTCTTTCAACCGTTGTAACTCCTGGAAGAGAACTCTTCTCCGCTCTTCGTCAGTAAAAAATATCATGGTGATTCACTCCTTCATACTCTACACGACTACTTCTGTTGCGAAAATATCCTTTGTTTTCCAATGTTTCAACACTTCTTTCTTCATTATAATGGTTCACTTCTACTTCAAAAGGAATCTACTTATCATTCAAAAAACTACATTTCGTGAGAATGAGCCAACGTTCTAAACACTTCTATCTCCAAGTCCCCCAAACCAAAGCTTGTCGCTTTCCCCAGATGAATAAGTTGTCCCCAAAGCAAGATAGGCAGAAGTTCCTCTATCCAATCACTTTCACCTTCTAGAATGAGATAGCCCATCAATCCACCCAGCTTCATCTTTGCATTTTGCCGGCTTGAGTAGCGCTCCCAGTCTGTCCAAGTATAAGCTTCTTCTCGCAATTGTAGGGCTTCTGCTTTTTTAATATACTTAGCAAAATCAATTTTCCACAGTTGTTCACCGTAATAAGCTGCTATCACAGAGAGGCGGCGTAACAGCCCTCGAAAAAGTAAAGTTGCAGAAAGCTTGTCTTGCAAGCGCTTGTCTGCTTTCAATCGAAGCGGTGTCTTAAAGGTTATTTTGATGAATGTAGTAGCTTCTTTCTTTTTATGAGTACTAGAGTGCGATTGAACAGTAGAAGTAGAGTATTCAAGAAGTTTTTTCACTCTCTCTTTCACATCTTGTGCCGACAGATACAATTTCGTTGCTAAATTCCACTGACCTCCTTCATAAATAGATTGACTCCCTTTGGTAAAGGGGTTCACCACAGAGGCTTCTACCACGCGAGCGCTGCGCAATCCTTTGCCAAGTCCTCTTTCTAAAGATCGTGCAAAGGCTGATAGAAGATACGGAGCAAAAGGCATGGCTTTGCCAAAAAGGGTCATCTCAACTTCAAAAGTTTCATCACGTTGATAATGACTTTTGCCCTGTGTATAAGGCCTCAATACAAAAGGTGCCGGAATTTCTTGCCCTTTCAGAAAAAGTCCTTTGCGATCATCAGGTACAAGAGGATTGAAAAGCATCGTCACAGGGCAAATCATTTGATAAAAACAACCAGAACAGACTTGAGCCTTTCCGGCTGTACAAGCAATGTCACGAAGAGCGTGACCTAAGGCGCCACGAAGCGTTGAGCCGGAATAAGCTGGTAAAACCAAACCCTCTGCCCCTGCTGCGATAACAATTCGAAAGCGCTGTACCTGTAACTTAGGATGAGGAAAAGCCTTGATAGGATGTGTAACCATGAGAAGAAACTCCTTTGAAACCTTTCAATACAATAGGCTTAAAAATCCTGTCGTTATGAACTTTTTGCCTTGCCGCTGAGTAAGAGTCAAAAGCATCAAATGAAGATGTCGTACCCATATCATCCATCATTTGAATTACCATGCCTTGTTCTATTACACGATGAAGGTCTTGTTGATTACTCTGAAGTTCCGACAATTCTAGCGAAAAATGTTCAGGCAGTTCTGCTTCTTCCCACTGCTTTTGATATTGCACAAAGCTTCCTCGTTTGCCAAAATAGTTAATAAACGTCACAAGTCGTTGCAGTCGCTCTTTTTCATAAAGAAGCAGATCCGAAGTTTCTAAAGCGATGAAAAGCAAGCCCTCCCAGAAAACGTATTGTCGCAAACCTACCGTTGTCTGATAAGACTTTTCGCTTTCTCGAGATTCTTTTAAGGTTCTGACAAAGCTATTATTCACAATAACAGACTGTGGTAGCTTGAAAGCAATTTTCAAAGGGCGAATCCAGTGAAAATCTTCTTCGCCTTGACCATCCCAACGAAAAGAAGCATCGATCAGGGCCATTTTTACAGCATAAAAGGTTGGAATAAGATGGCTCTTTCCGCCTGAACTGGTGGAGGAAGAAAGTCGCAGGGAAAAAAGATTGGAGGCACTATAAGAACTAACCAACCACATTTCGATCACTTCCCTAAAGAGACTCTGCTAGATCTGTTAAAATAGCGACCAATTGAGCAAGGTTATTGAATTGATTACAATGCACCTTGTTGCCTGGCCAGCGATTCAGTTGTTCAGCGACGGCGATTATTTCCTGCTCATAAGTATCTTTCAACGGAGAAAGGGTAGGCGCTGGTGTCATATTGGTCGACGTGGTGACAACACCGTTGATAGAAAGCAGATGAGGATGGTCTGTGCTTTTGTGAGCACCATTTATACTTATTAACATATGAATAATGCTTCTGATCATAGCGATTTGACGTTTTTTCCGCTCTTCATCGTCAATGACATATTGACGTACGCCATCATGATAACCAACACGGTTTAATTCTACGTGCATAACCAAGGCATAGACACCAGAATTGCTAGGTCGATAGAAAAGGATAGGGCCTCTGTTACCGTTATTTTCAGCATTTGCTGTAGCAGTGTCAAACTTTACATGTAAGTGCGACTCTGTCGTTGTCCGCTCCGGAATACCCAAAAGCCAACCGAATTCAACGACTGACTTCCGTGCAACAGAACGCCTCCCTTCCGTAATTAAGACGCCAGCAAGGTCATCGACGGTACAATAAGGAATTACTTCATTTAATATTTGAATGTTATTTTTGCTATCTATTTTCTCTATAGACTTTAAAAAAGGGCGATCTACATTAATTCGATTGGCGTTGCCCTTATTACAGCCCGCACAAAGAGGCAGGCCCGTTTCTTTGGCGATTGAGATAAGGCTTTCCGTCTGAATATGCTTGAGCATATCACCACTGATAGCGTTTGTTTCTCTGATCTCTCCAAACTGATCCACGATATGAACCATGCGTGCTTTTACGTAATTTCCTTCTGTGCCTTCGTTATTTAAGCAATGCATGTCTAATGTTACTTGTGCAGAAAGAGAAAAGGATTTAATGTCATTCTTCATGATTGGTCACCCTTTTTATCAACCCTCTTTTTTTGCTGATCCGTAAGCTATTAAAAGCACAATCACAGGTTCTGACCCAAAATCATCGATCAAGTGAATGAGTTGGGTTATTTCTTGATCTGTAATGCTGGGGCGTCGCATGATTTCTTCATCTCTAAAGGAATCTGGGCTTCTGGCAATTATTTCTGTTATCCTTGCATTTTCAAAGTTATAAGCACTGATGAAATCACTAAGACGCGCTATGGCATCTTTTTTGGATCCCGCTTTACGTTTCAAATCAGTCAATAGCGTATAGTGCACTTCATAGTATGGCCTTGGCTTTCGATCTTGTTGTCGCGCTCTACGATATTGTTCTGAGACAGTAGCTCTTCGTATGGCATTGGCAACAGCTTGAAACCCAGGATTGTTAATAATATCACTGTATCTTCTGTTCAATGATATCACCAGCTTTGATAATAATTCTTCACGCAGTCTTTCTAATATTTTTTTAGAATCTCTCGACATTTCATGAAATACAAAAATTCCGTAAGCAACGGCAAAGTGCAATAGAGTGATGCTTTTGCCTGTAGACAGAAAATCTCTATACTGAAAAAGCAGCTCCGCTTCTTCTAGTCTTTCTTCTCGTAACCTTTCAAGAATGCTTCTATGTTCTCTTGCGATCTGGAGCCACAATTCTTTATCTTGAAGCGTTTCTATAGAAAACCAGGTGGGTAAGCCTATGGTACTTACGTTGAGTAACCCTTTGCCGGTGCCTAAGCTTTTGAAGTAAGCAGTTGACAAAGCCGCTATATATTGTTGGGGACTCTTATGTTGCTTTTCTACGCCTACGTCTAAGCTAGAAAAAAGATCTTTCACAATTTCACTTGTCATAGCGAGGCTATTTTGTATGTCGATCTGACAAGATGACTTTTGGTAATGTGGAATTCTAGTAAAGTGATGGCTTAATTGATCAAGTTCTTCTAAAGTTACATTGGCAGGCACTAGGACTGTAATTTTAATATCATCATGAATGTTATAGGCATTGGCGATACGATGAATTGCTATGTATCGTAGATATTCTGTGAACCAGTCAACGTAGGCAGAAGGCACTGTTGCCAATCCTGTACCTTTGGGCTTGCTGCGGTTAAATCCCTTGCCTACAATCGGATTAAGAGCTTGTACTGCTGCAAGAGAAGGCGAAAAAACTTTATGCTTTCTCTTTGTATCTTCTTGCCCTCTGGAAAAGCCTGTTTCTACGTTGTTACCGATTGATGTTATAGTGTATCGTTGCACGTTGGCCTTTATTGTTTCACGAAAAGATTGTGGTTCAACCTGAGATAATTCATGCAACAATCTGTTATGGCTGTGAAAAGCTTGCATGATGTAGAGGTTTTTGAGTAAGCTATGCTTTGGGTGAGGTTCCAATATATTTTCTTGTCTTAGGCAGGTCTTTTTTGCATTTTCCCAGTACCTCTTCTCCTTCTCTCTTTCTTTTTCATAGTCATAAAAGAGGTACCCTTCTGGCACTGTATGATCTTTGCTCGTCTTAAAGTAGGGATAGCCTGGTGCAGCTTGTAATCTATCGAAGTGCCAACTATCAAGGGCCTTCGCCTTCCGTAGTGTAATTTGATAACAATCTCCTATATTCTTAATTCTTTCTACATTCTTAGGCATTAAAATGTCTAGCAAATAGGCAAGCCCAACTGCCTCTAGAGCATCTGCGTAAGTACCTGTTTTATGAGAAACGTAAAAGTACTGGTTCTCCAAAAGTTTTCACTTCCCATAAGTTATGAGTATTAAGTTTATTATTTCACTATTTACTCTTATAATACGAGTAATTTCCATCTTTGTCAATAATATTTGTGCATATTTTCTCAAGGGATTTTTCAACCTTTTGTCTTTGTGGTATACTTTTATGAGAAGACCGATTTTTTACGGGGCTGAAAGATAAGGTATTTGTATTTGGTTCTCACTTTACTTTGACCCGCTGATAGGGGATTTTTGTCTAAGAGCACATAAAAATGATCACCTGTTGATTGGGTGATCATTTTTATGTGCTTTTCAGTAGAGCCAGATTAACAGCTTCCTACATTGATGAGCCGAAAACCGATGCGTTATGTGCAGGAGTGAAGGGTGTATAACTTCTGATGGAACAGCTTGCCCTCAAACAGAAAATGTAATAATATCCGCATGACAACCATGATGCCAATGCCGACAAGGAAGGGGGAGCGACACAAGCAAAAGTTTCAATTCCGCAAGCGGAATAACCTTCATTGGAGCGCAATGGCATCCAATGAGTAACGCAAGGACGATTAGTTTCAATTCCGCAAGCGGAATAACCTTCATTGGAGCTCAATCGACTAGCTGAAACACCGATGTCCTTAGAGTTTCAATTCCGCAAGCGGAATAACCTTCATTGGAGCTCTGCCTTCCAAATTGGAACGCCTCGGCTCTCGTCTCGTTTCAATTCCGCAAGCGGAATAACCTTCATTGGAGCCGCAATGGCGCCGTCTACCTCACCACCTGCGGCAATGTTTCAATTCCGCAAGCGGAATAACCTTCATTGGAGCTTTGAGTACATCAGAAAATTCAAGATGTTGGAAAAAGAGGTTTCAATTCCGCAAGCGGAATAACCTTCATTGGAGCGGACAAGGTAACACTATCAATCGATTCATAATCAAAGTTTCAATTCCGCAAGCGGAATAACCTTCATTGGAGCTGGTAGTTGTTCGGGAGTGAAGTGCAATAGGGGTGAGTTTCAATTCCGCAAGCGGAATAACCTTCATTGGAGCAGGTGAAAATCCATGCTACCGGTACCCGTGAGCCTTGTTTCAATTCCGCAAGCGGAATAACCTTCATTGGAGCTCAACCTGACCGTGTGATGCCGTAGCCGGTTTACGAGTTTCAATTCCGCAAGCGGAATAACCTTCATTGGAGCTCAACCTGACCGTGTGATGCCGTAGCCGGTTTACGAGTTTCAATTCCGCAAGCGGAATAACCTTCATTGGAGCAAGTCGAAGTATGCGCCGAGCTGCTAGAGATCATTGTTTCAATTCCGCAAGCGGAATAACCTTCATTGGAGCCTTGAGGCTGTAGGAGCAATGGAATCGCTCGGTGTGTTTCAATTCCGCAAGCGGAATAACCTTCATTGGAGCCTTGAGGCTGTAGGAGCAATGGAATCGCTCGGTGTGTTTCAATTCCGCAAGCGGAATAACCTTCATTGGAGCCAAGCTCTAGTTGACTGACATAGAAGAGATAATCCGGTTTCAATTCCGCAAGCGGAATAACCTTCATTGGAGCAGGTAGGCATGGCATGATTAGCTTCATGGTCAAAGTTTCAATTCCGCAAGCGGAATAACCTTCATTGGAGCTGCGATATATGCAAGGAGAAGTGCAAATGATAGATAGTTTCAATTCCGCAAGCGGAATAACCTTCATTGGAGCTCTAACGCTTTCAATATCCTAGACTGTTCTGCTTTGTTTCAATTCCGCAAGCGGAATAACCTTCATTGGAGCCAAAGATAAATTCCGTGTCGTTCTTGAAAATCAAGTTTCAATTCCGCAAGCGGAATAACCTTCATTGGAGCGTAATTGATAAACTCTTTAGGATAGCGACAAAGAGAAGTTTCAATTCCGCAAGCGGAATAACCTTCATTGGAGCAAAGCCTGCACCCATAATGCAGCCTAGCAAAGCTAGTTTCAATTCCGCAAGCGGAATAACCTTCATTGGAGCGTTTTATGTATTCGTGTGATATTGGCAGCATATCGGTTTCAATTCCGCAAGCGGAATAACCTTCATTGGAGCTCAACTTTCACTCTTTCGCCTCCAACTGTTTCTTAATGTTTCAATTCCGCAAGCGGAATAACCTTCATTGGAGCCTGTACTTGCTTATCGCTGTATGGAGACTTGTCCAAGTTTCAATTCCGCAAGCGGAATAACCTTCATTGGAGCAGAGCGAGAGTGGAAAGCAAAGTGGAAAACTAACTACGTTTCAATTCCGCAAGCGGAATAACCTTCATTGGAGCCGTGATATAATCTTATATGCGTGATACTCATTTAGGTTTCAATTCCGCAAGCGGAATAACCTTCATTGGAGCGCAAGCGCTGATAAGGATCTAGTCATCGCCAAGAAAGTTTCAATTCCGCAAGCGGAATAACCTTCATTGGAGCTAAAGAAATCGTGTTCTGCATTGTATCTAATTTCAAGTTTCAATTCCGCAAGCGGAATAACCTTCATTGGAGCTTATCAATGGTGTAAACACGTCTAATATATCATCATTGTTTCAATTCCGCAAGCGGAATAACCTTCATTGGAGCTAGCACTTGATGGTCGTGTAACAGTTTGGAGTTTTGTTTCAATTCCGCAAGCGGAATAACCTTCATTGGAGCTCCCCTTTGTAGAAACACTGATACTACAGGCCTATTCTTCACTTTTCCGAGAGGGTCTTTATCTGAAGCGATATATAATTATAAAGCTTAGATCTTTATGCGTAAACTCTCGTAAAATCCTATATACGACAAGGTTTATAGAAAATCCGAGAGGCGCCAAGGATTTTCTTGTCTACACAGGCTCTCGGATTTTCTATACCAATTATTTTAAATGATAAACACACTTTCATCTCTCGGCTGAGTGCCTCCAATGCGATCAATTTTTTCTTTACAATCGTCGCAGAGCGTATAAAAACGAATGCTATCTTCTTGATAATTGATAATCTTGTCCAATCGATTCCTTAGTTTCAAATATTGCTCTTTCGTAAGATTGCATTCAAATACACTATATTGCATCCATTCTCCATAGGACTTTAATGCTTTAAGTACTTTTCCACGTCGTTTGTCGTTCGGAATATCGTAGGATACTACGATAAGCAATTTCGTCATCCCACCTTTTTATTCCTTCCTTGGTTAACTTTATTTTGCTCTGAAAGGTATATATTTTTCTGTTTCTCCTGTTATCCATTTTGCTAAAATTCTTCCTTGCAGTTCAAAACATCGACTATAGGTAATCTTATAGTTAAAGATTGGATGATTGACTGCTGTGTTTTTTCTTTCTTCAAATTTTCGGTAAAACTCTTTTTTTTACACTATCTTTCAGTGAACAAACACCAAGATCGATATCAAAGTCTTTTTCAGTAATCATATTGTTGTTAATCATGCTAATCACAACAGAGTCTACAATGATTGTTCTAAATTCTTCCACTAGATCCAAAGCAAGCGATGCACGTCCATATCGATCACCGTGAAGAAAACCTATATAAGGGTCAAGGCCAACAATCGCTAAAGCGCTTTGTATGTTATGGGTTAACAAAGTATAACCTAATCCAAGCAAAGCATTCACTGGATCAGTGGGTGGACGTCGAATACGTTTTGCAAAACCAAAATCATTTTTCAAGATTTCAGGGAACACCTGAAAATAGATAGCAGCTGCATTTCCTTCATATCCTCTGATCTCATCAAGTGTTTCTACACGGTTCAATCCTTTTTTGGTCTTTTTGATGCTTTGAATTGCTTCTGAAAGTTTTTTGTGTGGAGAAGCACGATGTTGGCGGGCCAAGAACGTGATCTGATTGTTGATTTTTCCATTTATAATTCTTTTGGCTACTTCTACCCTTGCTTTTGGATCTTGATAGATTTTATGTTGTGCGATGCGAAGCAAACCATTTCTAGAGTCGGGCGCTTCATATCTCCCTAAGTAATTTCCATATTGGGAAAGAAAGCAAATATTTATTTTTCTCTCCATTAGTTCTGCCACTGTTGGGGCTGTTACTGTGACATTTCCAACGATAACGATCTGATCTATTTTTATAATAGGAACGTCTATTAGAACATCTTTTTCTAATGTTACTACCAGTCGTTCATCTGTTTTTCGTAAAGTAGAGCGTTGCTCTGTGATATAAAGTGTACTCATTTTTAACCCTCCTTTGCCTTGCTTTCTTCCTGCACTGCCTTACGTATCATAGTAACTTCTCGAGGTAAACATCTTTCTATCAAGCTACATCCTGAACATCGAGGTCCATACTTCTGCACAGGTCTTTCTGCTGTTATAAACATTTGTTGAACTGCTTGAATTACTTCTTGGGTTTTAAGTCTTAGTTCTTGATCAAAGGTAACTTGTAGACGTAGCCGCGAGCCAAAATAATAAAGAAAACCATATTCTATTCTTTTGTCTAACATGTATTCTAAAGCTAGTGCTTGTGCACAGAGTTGGACTTCATCGTTTTGCCATTTACCACGACGACCTTTTTTATACTCTACAGGATACGTTAAATTCCCTTTTTCCTCTACCAAATCACTTTTCCCGATTATTCCCAGCTCTTCATGGTATAATTTTACTGCTCGGTGCTTTAAAATACCTTCTCTACCTAGAATGCCAGGCATATCTACATTTTGATGTAGAAAAGTACCCGTTAATGTATGTTCATTATCAATGTATTCACCACAAATGTACTCTAGATAACAACGAAAAGGACAATATGAATAGGCATTGAGTGCCGATATTGGTACAATGATGGGTTCCACAAAGTTTCACCTCCCTTTAAAATCTTTTTTTAACTATAGAAAGTAGTTCCTATGGTTTTCTTTGTACTTTTATCGTTTGCCCCAAACCCATGGTACTTTTATAGCCACAACCAGCAAATTGGCCAAACCGTACTAAAAGATCGAAGAGATATCGCATATGTGCTGGAAAACGGTGCCAGTCTAGCCGTATCCAACCTACTGAGCCTTTGATCATATACTTTCCATAATCAATTGTAACTGTTTTTAAGTTGTAATCTGATATGGCTACTTCTTGGTTGATTTTGTCTAGCAATGAAGCTTCGTGAGGGTTCTTTGGTGATTCCATAGCTTCTCTTTGTCCTAGAAGCAAATGTGTTGGGGCAAAGTTTTCCCATTTTAATAGCCAGCTTTTGAACATAAGCTCGGGATCGGGAAAAGGGTAGTTAATGTTACCGCGTCGAAAAGACAGTGGCGTTACAATACGAATTTCACAACCATTGCTGGCGACTGCTTCATTAAGTAATTGTTCATATGTTGTCGTTTGGCACCATCTATCTGTATCGTTGAAAGTCGCTTGCCAGGTGCGCAGCATGACTTGGTTTTTGCCTAACGTAATTAGAGGATTGCTCGACTCTGTGAAATTTTGGGTATAATAAAGCAAACTTTTGTTAAATGCTTCTGCGACTTTACGATCTAAGAAGGTAATGCGAACTGTGTACTCCTGTCCTTGTCTCAAAATCGTTGGTTTGTTTGTACTTAGTAGTTCTGGTGTCAAACCGATTGTGAACGGTTTGACACCAGAAACATTGTGAAGTTCTGTTGCCAGAGCAGGATCGTTTTGAGCAATCATTTGCAGTAGTACAGCATGCCAGTGACGAGCCATCTGGTTAGCTGGTTCCGTTTTCTGAGGTATAAAGGTTAGTTTACCGGCAACAAGCATGACTTAACTCCTTTTGTTTCTTTTATTTACCTTTTTCTTGGTTGTTTTTTCTTCAGGAAACTTATAACGCATCCCAGCAGGCAATAGGATTTCTTCACCTGTTCCTTTGAGTTTGTAATAGTCTGTTTCTAGATGAGCATCTGTGACGAGAGAAACAGGTGGCATGTTCAATAGATTAAACATACTAGGTTGTTGAGGCAAGTCTAATACATTTAATGGATGGGCCGAAACGAATTTTCCATTTTTTTGTTCGTACTCTATTTCTTCTGCTATTACTTCTACTTTGCTCATCCATTTCCCCAAACGGATCCATTGAGGCCACGTAGTTCGTGCTTTGGTAAAAGCATAACTTATGAATCGAGATTCTGGTCCAATTTCCCGACATTGTCCGTAACTGGGGATGTTAACGGATAGTTGTTCCGATTGTAATCGATAACGAACATCGGCAAGTTTAAAGGTATAGGATGCAAAGCTAACTTGAAGCGGTTTTGCTGGTGTTAGGTAGATACCTTGCTCATTTAGAGGTTCTAAGTGTTCTTGATAACGTGGTACATGATCTGGTTGATGATAGCTGCTAGCTGCAAGTCCAAAGGCATATGTTAATGCATAGTTGTGCAAATAAGCATCGGTTACGTAGACACGACCGAATTCCCGGGTAGCAAAAAACAGTGGTTCTGCTGTTATTAACTCCAGGCGATAGATGGGCACAATATCACCACCTATTTATTCTCTAGCCCTTACTTGGATCACTTCTTCTTACCTTTTTTCACGCCGATTTCCGCTCGAGTGCAATACTCTTTCATCTCTTTGTCTAAATCTTTCAAAAAGGCTCCTTGCTTCTCTCGATCTTCTAGTGTTTTTTGCAGTTCTATCATGACTTCTTCTAGTTGTGATCCTTCTACTTTTTCATATATGACATTGCTGTTTTGGAGCAGCTTTTGCGTTGCTTCTGCTGTGGCTTTAGTCACTTGATCCCAAGCTAAGAGAGCGGGCAATTCTATATCTTTTTCTTGGTCTTTTGTTAGCTCATCATAGATGGCCTGGGTTAAACGTAAATTACTGAAAATCTCACCATCAGCGAAAACAATGGCCATAATACGATTTTCTACAACGCCTGTACGTGTCGTTTGAGCCCCGTAGCGCTTGGTACGACGAATGTTGTTGAGCAGGTAAGCCAATCCTAACGCGGTTGGATCACGCAATGTTACAACGGTAGGAAAGTAGGTTTCGGGCTTTACATGATCTTGTTCACTAAATCGACTTGTGGTTTCTCCTTTTTTGGTCATGGTTCCATGTTCGTAGGGTGCGTTTAAGGTAAAGGTTTCATGGGATTGATCATAAGCGCTGATAGAGAAAGCCGTGTCCGCATAGACTTTGGACTTTTCTGCACCGGAGTCTCCAATAGCATAGCCGTAGAGTATGCAATCAGGGCAAGTGCAACAAAATGATACATTGTAGTCACATTCTTCACCGATTATTGCATGGGCACGCAATAGTTCTCGTCCTGTGAGCCTTTCTGCTGTTGTCTGCTTTCGTTTGAAAATGGCAATACGAGCCATTGGTTTCCCTTTCTCTATACCTGCGTTAACGATGGCTGTATTTAAGGCGCCATCTGTCTGAAACACTGCGTAAGAGTCGGTACGACGCAATACGAGCAGGTGGGCATATTTACCGCTCGGAATTAGCGGCAACTGGCTATGGAAGTGCTTTTCGTAATTTTTAAACATTAAGCTTGTCCTCCTTTTTTACACTTTTTGCTTACTCTTGCGGTGCAGCCTTTTCTGTATCGGTATCCTGGCTTTTGGAGCGATAAGCGTAAGTTTTGATGTAGTAGGCTTCGCAACCGTTTTTGAGTCGATTGAGGTACTTGCGCAATAGGGCTCGGCTGCCTTTGCTGTAGTCATCGAATACTTCTTCTAAGAAGAGCTGGACAAATTGTTCCACCGCTTCTCTTTGCGCTGCTGGTTCTTTGTAAAGAGGCAGCCAACCAGAGGCACTGTCATGGTCATTGCGCACTCGATCCAAAAAAGCATTGATCTCCCCTTGTGCTATTAAGGATAAGCTTTCACGATCTGTGTGGGCTGGCGCTTTGAGTAAACAATCTGCTACGATGCTCAAAGGACGCAGTCTTGCGTAAGCTGAATCTTTACGGGCTCCTGAACGATAAAAAGAAGCGTAACTGTCTACCACCCTTGTAATCATGGCCATTTTATTTTTCCCTCCCATCTCAGGATCTCTTCATAATATGTTGTAATGCGTTCGTAGGCTTTTAAGAGTCTTTCAGCCATCGTTGTGTTCATACCCCGTGTTGTGGTTACATTCCCGCCACCGCGCTGGTTGGTTGCAATTCGGTCGGCATAATAGAAAATGATAAGAGGATCCGATTCTACAGCTCTGCAGATGCTATTTAACTGATTCCAGACAGGAAAATTTCTGCTATCACGATAGGCGTCGGAAGTTATTTCATATAGTGCCATGGCTCCGTCAAAAGCTAGGGATAGTTCATCGAGTCGAAATACACTTTTTGCCATACCATGTTGCCAGAAAGAATGGGGTGAATCTAATAGAACTGTTTCTCTGAATTCCGTCCCACTACGGTAGACAGGGATGGGGGAGCGACTGGCATAGACTTTGACGCCTAGCAGTACGGGTGTGAATAAGGCTAGTAAGACTGGCATACTCCAGCGCTCCGTATCGGTTGGATCTCTTCCCATATAAGGAATACCGACCATATGGTATCCATGTCGCTCCCCCATTGAATAGGCGATCTTTTTTATGGAGCGATTATCTTCAGGCTTTGTAAGCTTAAAGATATCATGGTTGCATAGTTTTTTAAGTTGACCATGGCTTTGCTCGTAAGGTTTTCTAAGTTCGCTAAAGGTAACATTGTGCAATTTATTGTATATCTGAGAAATGGCTCGCGCTGTAATTGGGGTAAAGAAGTAGGCTGGATATAGATGCAGAAATACGGCGTCATCTTGTTCTTTGATTGTGCTGTTCATGCCTGTGCGTCGTAACAAATTCTCTGTTTGGCAAAGGTCGCAAATACCGCGCCCTGATGGGACTTTCCAACCCACGATTTTTTTGTTTGTAAATATGGAGAATTCTTCAACGTTAGAGAAGGGGCTATTACAAATTGCACATACTCTTTTACCACTACGCAAAGCCTTGTTTTTAGTGTATAACTCTAGTTCGTTTTCAAAGTCCCATTGATTTTTCTGATCGACTACTTTTCCACTTTCTACGGTAAGTACATTTGATAAGTAAGGCTCTAAAAAAGCAAAAGGCGGTTTCGTCTCTGGTACGCCACATTCTTCTAAAACATCTTTGTATGCTTTGTTCAAAATCTCTTCTGTTTGTTCAGGGCTAAGACCAGGGTTCTTTTTTGCATAGTGTCCAGCAACGTAAAACCAGGGATAGCCTACCCCGCCGGTGTAAGGAATGGCTTTCCAATAGGGAAGATGCTTTTCCATCTCTAAAGCACGGACTAGTTTTTCTCCATAGATTTGATAGTTATTGCTTTTTCCTGTATAGTAATGGGCTAATAATTTGGATAAGGCAAAGCATCCTTCTGCCAAACGATCTGCTATGAGTGAGGCGGGAAAGTTCAAATCTAGAACGAGACCACTGTCTTGGGCAAGTACCATCTTTTCTTTGCGTTGCTCTGTTACGGGTGTCTTTTTCTCTGAAATCACTTGCATTACACGACTGCTCATGACTTGACCTGCTAATTCGGGTGGAAGTAATTCTACAAAAGAAGTGGGAAATTTAAATCCAATGCCAGCACGACTAATCAGTGACCCAGCTTGTCCTTTTAACTTATCTAGTAGCTCTTGGCGTATACTTTGAGCCAAATTGTCTATGACAGGTTCTTTGCCTTCTTGTGGTACTAGATAAGTAACGCCTTCTGCGAAAAAGAGAAAAGGTTTCCACTTGGCTTTGATCGCTTCTTGGATGACATGGTTGTGAATGATTTGAGTAAGCCGTCCTCGGTTTTCTGATGTCTTATGATAGGCAACTCGATAGCGACCTTGAAGCAATCGGCGTAATAGATCTAGAATTTTTCTGCTTTTTGCGGTTAATAAATCTTCCGGTCTGCTTACAAGGGCAGGTGTTGCTAATAAATCGGCCAAACGAACGAATTCGCTTAGATCTTCTAGTAAATCCGATGACGTTTTCAGCTCTTTATAGTTTGCTAAGGTACGGTTTTCACCGCGTTTTGCTTCGGCATTTTGAGCAAGAAAAGCTACATCGTATTGATAGCTGCGATCTAGGAACTGCCAGATATTTAACTTCTCAGCCCATTTTTCTAAGGCTGTTACGTAGTCTTCACTATTTTCACTGTCTAATCGTAGATCTTGGCCTTCCATTTTGTTTAAGTCATGGAGGGCATAGCCAACGAGAAATAGACGTTGTTCTTCTTCTGAAAGATTGCAAAGTTTTACTATCACCCAGGTTGCCATGGTTCCATTGAGTATATGGGTAAGTAAACTTTGATCGGCTAGATGCACAAGTTTGTCGATCCTTGCTTGCAATGTCTTGTCTACATCTTTTTGGCTTTCTATGTTGAGCAATGTGAGAGCCTTACGATGACTCATTCCTTTGGCATTCACATCGGATAATTGTTCGATTAGGGAAGGTAAAATCGTGCCTATCCATTCTCTTAGGATTCGATCTCCTGGTTCCGTTGATTTGTAGAGAAAGTGTGCCAGTGGTGGCATCTCCTCTGGTTCTTTTTCATCTTCTTCTAAAAAATCATAATCAAGCACTGCATACATTTCATTTTCTTCTTCTGAATCTACCATATCTAACTGCAACTGAACTTCTTCTCCCTTTATCAACTCCTTTGCTTCTGAGCTACCGCTTCTGTTCTTCGTAGACTTATTATGACTCATCTTACTCACCTCCTCATGAAATAAACACTTTTAGGTGATAAACACCTCATTCGTTTTCCGCCAAAACATGATGGAATCAAGCATTAGAGCATCTTTGCCGAACGAAACAGGGTAGATACCGTTGTAATCACGTACCGCATGGAGTTCAAAAAAAGGCGGCAAGGCCCAGCGCCGTCGCACTTGTGTTACATCTAAGATAGAATCTAGTACGCAAGTGCAAAAATATTGACGTTCTACTTTTTTGTTAATGGTGAATATTTCGGGATGTCTTGCTTCTAGGAAAAAACCTTTTCGTCGGCAAGCTGTATTGAGTAGTTCTTTTTCAGTGATTAGCTCGTCGTTGTAACGCAATGCCACTTCCAATTTTTGATCAAGATATCCTTCTATGACTGCATAGAGCTTGATGGCTGGCTTTCTCCAGGGTTCTCCCATTTTTTCTGCTATTTTCTGTGCTTGGTCTTCCTCGATAAATGTAAGGTGACAAATGGAGAGCAATCGTGGTAAAGACATGGTGCCAACTCTTTTTGATTCTTTTTCATAGACCCATACATCCCACAAGCCAGCACCACGAAGAGCTAGTAGTTCTTTGATTACTTCGATTTGCTTTTCTTTCTGCAAGTGGATGTAGTGCCCCCAGTTGTTTTTTTGGGTGTTGAATACAACTCGACTTAAAGGCTTTAGATTATCTAGAAGTTCTTGATAGTGCCTACGGCCATGCTTTTCTAACTGAGCAATCTGGTGAATTGAACGAACGCTTCCCCAGCGACTTACATAGTTTCGAAATTCATTGTGTGGTCGATAAACCTCTTCTCGAATCCAAGAGAAAAAGGTTTGTCGATCGATTTTCTCTCCCTCAATCTCTTTTTCTTCTAGTCTTTCTACAAGATAAGAAGGCATAAGAGCGATGGCCAAATAGGTTGCAAAGCCGCTGTGTCGTCCCAGCCTACCGAGCCTTTGAATGAACGTTCCTGCATCCATCGATTCAAACAAAAGAAAGTTAATCTTAAAGTCCACGCCTACATCGACTGTGGATGTAGCAATAATCAAATCAGCATTCCAAGAAGCTTTCGCTTTTTCTTTTCCTGTTAATCCTGTGTTTTCGCCAATAGAGATAGTGCCTTGTAGTTGTTCTTTTAAGTAACTATAAAGTCGCTTGGCTGTATAAACAGAGTTGCAGATAATAAGACCTTTGCTTTCAGGATAATTTTGAAAAAAAGATGTGATTTCGTCGATATGTTCTTTAACCCAGTCCAAGAGATCGCCCGCACTTTGATCATGTTTGGCGAGCTTTAGTTTTACGGGTGCTAATATACGCCGATAGTGATTGCTATCTATGGTGTCATCACCGTGGCAATACTCACCCTCTACTTCAGCACATTGAAACCCTGCTGCTTCGAGGCCTTGTAGGAGCAACTGATGGGGCGTGGCAGAAAGAAATAGAAACTTTGTGCCATGCTGATGTCCATGACTTGCTCGGATCATAAGCATGGCTTGTAAGACTTCCACGATCTGCGGTGTTTGGAATATGTGAAATTCATCAAATACGATGTATTTGAATCGATTGGCAAATCGTTGTGCCATGGCTGCTACATTGTGCTCTGGTGAACGATAGGCAAAGTTCATAATAAGAGAAAACAAATCGGGGTTGGTAAATAGAAGATTTTTTCGATGAATAAGATCTAATATCGCTTCAAACTTTCTGGTCTCTTCTAAGCTTGCATATTCGTTGATACGTCGAGCGTTGAGCATTTCCATAAAAAAATTACGCCCTGGGTCATAGCCGAATAATCGATAATAACCAGGGTTTGTTAAGTCATCATCCATAGCTTGTCGGTATTGATCTCGCAATAGTTCGTTGGTGGGATAAGCAAAACTTCCAGACCCGATCGGTTTAGCAGGATAAGGTCGTAATAAAGGCAGGTGTGCCGCCAAACTTTTTCCGTCTCCAGTCATAGCTGTGTTAAATACAACATCTACATCGGAACTATGTAACAATTGATACGTTCTCAGTTGGTGTGAAGATAGTTTCCACTTTTCCGGTAGGTCAAAGGGTGCTTTCTCCTCTGTTAATTTTGACCAGAGTGATTCTAAATAAACTTCTAAACTAAACACCCCCTAGAACCAATCATGTTATTGTTTCCACTATTTCATTTTAGTGTCTACAAGTTTCCATGTCAACTTTTGTATTTATTTAATTCCATATTTCACACCTATTTTACAGACTAACTTTTACAAAAAATCAATAGAATTGAAAAGATGTCTAAAGGAAATAATTGAAGAATTATTTAGGCAATGTTAAAATTTATTGATTGGGCTTTCGGTTTTTTCTTGAATTTATTTCTTTATAAGGAATTGAAAATGAATAATGGAGTTAAAATTATACTTTTATTCCTCTTGAGGATTCTTCAGAAAAAAAGATGACCAAGCAATTTCTTGTTGGTCATCTTTTCTCCCCCTACGGAATCAACCCTTCCTCCTCCAACCACATCCGGGCCACTGTCTCAGCTCGCATTCTCTCCAAGTCAACCATGGCATTTAACCGAGCCATTTCTTCATTGGTCAGCCTTCCACCGAGTCGGGTCAGAATCTCTTCCAATTGAGGCAGTCGATCTAACGTTTCTTGACGAACAATGGGCACAGCGTAGTAGGGTGGGAAAAAGGCACGGTCATCTTCTAATACCACGAGGTTGAAAGCAGGAATTCGTCCATCCGTGGTAAAACCATCAATCACATCAACAGCGCCATCACGTACAGCAGCATAAGTTAAGCCAGGATCCATCCCTGTAACCGAACGGAAGTTAAGTCCATAATACTCATTCATACGACCATAGCCATCAGGGCGCTCTAAAAATTCATGGGTACAACCAAATACAAGATTGGGTGCATGTTCTTGAAGATCAGATATGCGTGTTACTCCCAGTTGAGCCGCTTGATCCGGTCTCATGGTGAGACCGTAGGTGTTCTCAAAACCAAGTGGCGTGAGCCAGCGAATGTTAAACTGGTTCTCATAGCCTTCTTGAACACCATCATAGACTTGATCGGGATCGCCAATCGCTTCTTCCCCTAAGACAACAGTCCAACCCGTACCTGTATATTCAGCATACATATCAATGCTTCCTGTGCGAATCGCTTCGTGCACCACATTGGTGCCACCTAAGTAGCCTCGTCTTTCAGCCACTATATCACTATTTTCTTCTATTAAAGTAGCCATAATATGCACCAGAACATCTTGCTCCGTAAAGTTTTTCCCACCAATGATGACTCGATTTTCCGGCAGTTGACCGCCGCCTGTACCGGGCAAACAGCCCGCTAAAGTGCTACTTGTAAAAAAAAGAATCAGTGCAAGTGTAAGCAGCTTTTTTAACTGTATCAACGATTTATGCCTCCCTTGACTTCTTCATCCCTATCAAGTGTTTTCATCTTCGGCTAGATCAGGACCTCTTCTCCCCCTGCGACCTTAGGCCGTCTTAATTCCTTTCGGTGTTACCCTTTTCTCCACCCAGGCAAAAGTGGCATCCAGAATAATGGCTAGCAAAGCGGCAGGAATCGCACCTAGCAGAATCAATTCATTATAAGCCATAGCAATACCACGGAAGATAAAGTCACCGAGTCCGCCAGCGCCAATCAGCGTTGCCAGCGTTGCTACACCAATAATCAAAACGGTAGAAGTACGAATTCCTGCCATGATGACCGAAAGCGCCATTGGCAGCTCAACCATGCGCAATATTTGCATATCTGTCATGCCCATACCTCGACCAGCTTCTTTCAAAGCCGGCTCAACGCGCATAATGCCCGTGTACGTATTGCGTAGAATCGGCAAAATCCCATAAATCGTTAAGGCTATAATCGCCGGCTGGGAACCAATGCCGAACAGAGGAATCATAAAGCCCAATAGAGCGAGGCTGGGAATGGTCTGAAAAACACTGGCCACACCAATAACAGGACCGGCTAGCTTCTGAGAACGAGTTAGCACAATGCCTAGAGGAACTGAAATCAATAGGGCAATGAACAAAGAGGCAAAGGAAAGCCAGAGATGTTCAAAAGTAGCCGTATAGAGCTCACTTTGACGATTGATAAGGAGTTGGAAAAACTCTGTCATATATCCTCCTCTGCTTCACCGCATTATAAAGGTTTTTATACTTTTCGGAATCAACAAGACAAGACTAGCTCTATCAACCAATCTGCTTTAACAACACATCCATAAGACTGGAATTGGTGATTAGACCGACCAGTTGGCCTTTGTCGTTGACCACCGGCAAAGCACCGACACCTTTATCTTGCATATAAGAAACGGCTTCACTGAGCAACTTGCCTTCCTCAATGACAGGTACATCGCTGTTCATAATCTTATCGGCTCGTAATTCTTCATTGCGATAGTTTTCTTCTACTTTTTTGGCTGTCACAACACCTAGCAGTTTACGATCGCCATCAATTACCATTAAGCTATTGACGAGCTTTTTACGCATCAACTTGGCACAGTAGGCGATCCCTCTTTCTGGGTCTATGGTCACAGGGTTTTCAATCATGGCATCAGACACATAAAGAGGTCCCTCATCAGAAACCATTCGCTTTTCTCCGATAAACTCACGGACAAAATCGTTCTTCGGATGGCGTAACATTCTCTCTGGCGTATCGGCTTGCACAATCTGACCGTCTTTCATTAAAATGATGCGATCGGCAATTTTTAAAGCTTCGTCCATATCGTGGGTCACAAAAACAATGGTCTGCTTAATCGTTTTTTTCAACCGTGAAAGCTCATCTTGCAGTTGTTCTCGACTTAAAGGATCTAAAGCGCTAAAAGGTTCATCCATTAAAATAATCGAAGGCTCCGCTGCCAAGGCTCGAATCACACCGATACGCTGCTGTTGCCCCCCACTTAATTCGTGAGGGTAACGATCTCGAAACTGTTCTGGATCTAAATTCACCAGTTGAAGTAATTCATCAATTCGAGGCCCGCGCTTCTCCGGTGGAACATTTTTCAACTTGAGAATAATCTCTGCATTTTGCGCAATTGTCATATGTGGGAAAAGGCCAATCTGCTGAATCACATAGCCAATATTTCTGCGCAACTCCACAGGGTTAATCGTAGAGATATCTTTCCCATCCACACGAATAACACCAGAAGAAGGATCAACAAGGCGGTTAATCATTTTCATCGTAGTAGACTTACCACAACCACTCGGCCCAATCAGTACCACCAACTCACCAGGTGATACTTGCAAATTCAACTCTTTCACCGCCACAGTACCATCGGCATAACGCTTTGAAACATTTTCAAATCGTAGCAGGAAAGATCACCTTCCTAGCTCTTAGCTTATAACTCAACGTAATAGCTTGTAGCCGCTTTTTTCTCATATAGCTCTCTTGATGGCTCTCTTGATAGCTCTGTAATAGAAACCTTTTTGCTTAGCCTTGTAACAGCAATAGAAGCCTCTTTTTCACTCCTAGTATGAGCCGTTCTTTTCTGTCGTACTCTTGATCAGGAAAATGGGAAAAAATAAAAAAAGAGATCAGAAGCAATCTTCCGATCTCTTTTTACGCTTTAAAACTGTGATAACGCAGTAACAACCAGCAAACTGTACCTAGGGCAGGCGTTATGAATTCCTGGAGGGAGGACTTCAGACCTCAGCTGTCGCCAGCTTGCTGGCGGTAACAGCGTGGGATGAGTCCGTTCGGAAGGAATTCATAACGCCTGACCCCACCACAAAGTAACTATTTTTACGCACAGCGCAGGAGAAAAGCCCCTACTGCCTCTTCAACTCTTCCATCAAGAGCCTATTCACAAGCCCCGGATTGGCCTTACCGCGCGTCGCCTTCATAACCTGACCCACGAAAAACCCAACAGCCTTATCCTTACCGGCTTTAAAGTCAGCAACCACTTGCGGATTGGCCGCCACAACTTCAGCCACAACAGAAGCAAGAGCGCCTTCATCAGAGATTTGCACAAGGCCCTTTTCTTCCACAATGGTTTTGGGCTTTTTACCGCTTTCGAACATCTCGTCAAAGACGGTTTTGGCAATTTTACCAGAGATGGTGCCACCTTCGATCAAGGTGAGCAATTCTACGAGGTTTTCCGGAGAAATGGGGCAATCTTGGAAGCCCTTTTCAGAAGCATTCAAGCGCCGGGACAGTTCGCCCATCATGTAGTTCGAGATTTGCTTGGCCCGCTCTTGGCCTTTTTGATCGACTTTTTGACCGGCTGGTAGGGTCATACCGTAGGCTGTGCAAGCTTGATCAAAGTAATCAGCCATGGCTTTAGAGCCTGTAATAACAGCAGCATCGTAAGCAGGCAAGCCGTAGCTTTCTACCAATCTTACTTGTCTTGCTTGTGGCAATTCTGGCAGCGTCTTTCGAATTCGCTCTACCCACTCTTCAGAGATTACAATCGGCGGTAAGTCGGGGTCTGGGAAGTAGCGGTAATCGTGGGCTTCTTCTTTGCTGCGCAGCGCGATGGTTTCGCCTTTGTTTTCATCCCACATGCGCGTCTCTTGAATGATTTTTCCACCGTCACGCAAAATTTCCGCTTGCCGCTCGATCTCATACTCCAGGGCTTTTTGCAAAGCTTTGAAAGAGTTCATGTTCTTGAGCTCTGTTTTTGTGCCCAATTCTTTTTGGCCCCAGGGGCGCAAAGAGACGTTGGCATCACAGCGGAGGCTGCCTTGTTCCATTTTGCAGTCTGAGACTTCTGTATATTCTAAGATGGCTTTAAGCTGTTCTAAGTAAGCGATGGCTTCTTCAATAGAACGAATATCTGGTTCTGAAACAATTTCAATCAAAGGCACGCCTGTACGATTGTAATCGGCTAGAGAGTAACCTGCATACGCAAGGGAGCCGCCACCGTGAACAAGCTTACCGGCGTCTTCTTCCATATGAACGCGCGTAATGCCGATGCGCTTTTTCTCGCCTTGTACTTCGATATCAATATAACCGCCTTCTGCAATCGGCAAGTCGTATTGTGATATCTGGTAGGCTTTGGGGAGATCGGGATAGAAATAGTTTTTCCGATCGAATTTGGAGAAAGAAGCGATTGTACATTGCAGCGCCAATCCCGCTTTCATGGCATAGTCAACGACTTTTTCATTGAGTACAGGTAGTACGCCAGGCAAGCCTAAGCAGACAGGGCAGACGTGGGTATTTTGCTCGCCGCCAAATTCAGTCGTACAGCCGCAAAAGATTTTACTTTTCGTATGCAGTTCTGCGTGTACTTCTAAGCCCATGACGATTTCAAAGTCAAAGTCTCTCATTCTGCACAGCCTCCTTTCAAAGGTGGCATCTGGCTGTGACAACTTGTCGCTTGCTCAAAAGCATGGGAGATTTGCAATAGGCGGCCTTCTTCAAAAGGTTTGCCCATAAATTGTACTCCAATGGGCAGTCCATCGGCAAAGCCGGCATTAATAGAAATGGCTGGAATGCCTGCTAGGTTCACAGAAAGAGTACAAATGTCTGATTGATACATTTGCAAAGGATTGTTCAATCTGTCGCCACAACTAAAAGCAACAGAAGGTGTTGTCGGTGATAATAATACATCGAACTTCTCAAAAGCTCGGTCAAAGTCTTGCTTAATTAAGGTACGAACTTTCAGCGCCTTTAAGTAGTAGGCATCATAATACCCTGAGCTTAAAGCATAAGTACCCAACATGATGCGGCGCTTCACTTCTTCGCCAAAGCCTTCCGAGCGAGTCTTGCTGAACATGGAGATTAAGTCTTCTGCTTCTTCAGCCCGGAATCCGTAGCGGACGCCGTCATAGCGAGCTAAGTTCGAAGAGGCTTCCGCCGGTGCAATAATGTAATAACAAGGCAAGGCATATTCAGTATGAGGTAAAGAGCATTCAATCAGTTCAGCGCCTAGACTTTCTAAAGTCTTCATGGCTTTTTGCATCGTTTCAGAGACGTCTGCGTCAATGCCTTCGCCAAAGTATTCTTTCGGCACACCAATGCGCCAGCCTTTGATCGATTGATCAAGAAAGGTCGTGTAATCAGGGTGCTCAATCGGTGCCGATGTAGAGTCAAAAGGATCGTGCCCTGCAATGGCATTCATTACCAAGGCACAGTCCCGTACATCGCGGCTAAAAGGGCCAATCTGATCGAGTGATGAAGCAAAAGCAATCAAGCCATAGCGAGATACAGAACCATAAGTAGGCTTTAAGCCAACGACACCACAAAAAGCGGCCGGCTGTCGAATAGAGCCGCCTGTATCAGAACCCAGAGAAAATACAGCTTGTCCCGCTGAAACAGAAGCGGCAGAGCCACCGGATGAGCCGCCGGGTACACGCTCTAGGCGCCAGGGGTTGCGCGTCCCTTCTTGCCAAGAGTTCTCACAAGATGAACCCATGGCAAATTCATCCATGTTCACCTTGCCGAGCATAATAGAGCCGGCTTCTTTCAACTTGCGCACTACCGTGGCATCGTAAGGCGGCACAAAGTTATGGAGCATTTTCGATGAACAAGTCGTCGGAACGCCTTCCGTACACATATTGTCCTTAATCGCCATGGGAATGCCTTCTAAGGGTCCAATCTTTTCACCGGATGCGATTTTATCATCAACACGAGCGGCAGCCGCTTTCGCTTCGTCAATTGTTTTCGTAACAAAAGCAAGCACCTTTGGCTCCACGTCTTCTAAGCGAGCTGCTACATCATTGACAAGTTCCGTAGCGCTAATCTCTTTACTCACCAGAAGGTCGTGAAGTTCATGGGCACATTTGGTATGAAGCTTCACAAGGATCCTCCGTTCCATCTCCATCTAGTAAAAATTATCTGCCATTCTAAGGTCTTTCCATAAAAAAGTAGTTCTTCCACAATTCTTGGTGCTTACATAGAAAGAAAATCTTACACGATTCTTGGCACTTTAAAGAAACCTTCTTCTTCATCAGGTGCATTGGCAACCACACGCTCTTGTTCCATGGAAGCTGTTACTTTATCTTCTCGCATGATATTTTCTAAAGGAAAGGCATGGGCTGTTGGCGGTACATTGGAAGTATCAAGATCATCGAGTTTGCGGGCATATTCTAAAATGGCATTTAACTGGACCGTATACTTTTCCACTTCCCCTTCCGAAAGCTCCAAGCGGGCCAACTTCGCCACATGTTCAACTTCTTCTCGCGTCAAAGCCATCTCTCTATTCACCACCCTTATATAGTTCCTATAAGGTCACAAGGTCACAATTTCTTAGTCACAACCTATAAGGTCTTCCTCTAGCACATAGCGAGCCTTGACCCCCATAGGATCTCCATTATTCAACAATTCTAGCCAATTCCTTAAAGCCTGTCTAGTCTGCCATCTTTTCTTTTGTGCAAAAGAAAGACCGTACCCCTACTGCTTTTCCTGTGCCGACGATTGCGCCAATACTTCCGCTTCTTCGAAAAAGTCCTCATCATGAACGAGATAAAAACCACAGTATTTTGTTAGCACGTGCTTTAAGATATCTAAGCGCTCCATGGAGATAGTATCGATCACAGCGTACTGCTTGTGAAGCATAAAGGTGCCTACCTGGCGAACTTCCTTGCCCTCATCGTCAGGTTGAAAAATATCATTCAAGCACAAGCCTTCCAGATCTTTTGAGGCAGGATCTTCTAACAGGGCTCTCATCATTTGAGATGTTAAACCGCTTTCAATCCAGTCATAGCGCAAGTATTCGCCTTGTCCTTTTTGACGTTCTCGAGCTACGAAGATAAACTCCGAAAGCTTTTCCACCGTTGTCTTGACAGCGGAATAGTCTTTGACTTGATAGACTGCTCGCGACATACCTGCTAAGTGCCCTTCCATGGTAAAAAGCTTCGGAATAATTGGCTTTTTACAAAGCTCTACTAAAAACATAAGAATGGACCAGGAGCGGGGTTGCCACTGTTCTTCTCGAAAACGAGAAGAATTCCAAAGGCCAATACTTTCCATGAATTTTTCAATGCTCTGTCGATACCAGCGTGGGAAAAAGTGAGCTACACCGCCGTAGTGCCATTTCTTCTCTCGCGGGATCAGTCGCGAGAAAATGATGTAGCCTTCTTCATAAGGAGCTTCTCCTATCTTGCAATCGTTGTCTTCAATGTAGTAGCTTTTCTTGCGAAACATATCTTCAGCCCAAAAAGCTTTCTCTTCGACAGAAGTAATCACATAGAAGCCTGGGACGCTTTCTTGCCATTGCTCTAGCTTTTCTATCATCCCTTTGGGTAAATGAAAGCCTACTTCATCGATAAAAAAGTCAAGGGTTCTTTGATTATCAATGGTCTGATCAAAAACAAACCATTCCCAAAAAAGAGCACCCTGAGAATGTTCTTCCATGCTTTTGTTTTCTTCACCGCTGAGACGACTAAAACGTTTCCACGATTGCTTCCATTGATCAGCAAAGCGCCACTCAATAAACTGGGTAAGCAAAGTGCCCAGTTGAGAAGCTTCAAAAGTGATCATGGTACCTTCTAATTCCCCGGCTCGACGATATTCTTCTTCCCAAGCTTTGGTGAACTCTTCAAAGCTATCGAAGTGTCCTTCTCGGTAGAGATAGTTGGCTGCTTCTGGCAATTGAAAAGGACCTTTGCCACTTTGTTTCCCCAGGATTTTTTCGCGACGTAACTCTTGTAATAAAGATGCCAGCCGGTCTTCACTCACAGCACCTAAGACAATTTCTCGTCGTCCAATCCAGATCTGGCCTCTGGCATCTCGTGATACATCGACGCCTAGTTCAATCGCATCATTCATATGGCTGACATAGACGATGGCCAAGCCTTCGTCGTTTTCATCTACATGACAGCCTTCTTTTTGACGTAGCAAGTCGAGAACATGTTCTGCATTAGGAACAGCAAAAGACCTCCAGTACCAGAGTCCTTGAAAAAAGGGCTCACTGCCTGGCGGTATCTCTTTGGCGCTTTCTCGTCTTGTTCGTTGGATAACCCATTGTTCGTCTTGTAGTTCTACGTAAAAGTGCATCCGTTGTTGGAGCAATTGGTTGTCCTTGCCGACGAGCACTTGTGCAATAAAGTGGCGCTTCTTGGGATCTTGCTGTTCTTTACTGTTTTTACTCTTTTTCTCTTCTACCACAATGCCACGTAGCAAACTTTCACCGCCATGCTTTTTCGACATTTGTCGTGCATAGGTGAGATGATTGCGATGTTTTGTTCGCATTTGTGCTGGCATAAGGTGATAAACGAGGGACCAATCATCAATGGCCCAGCCTTGAAAATAGGCGTGTACTGTTTCTTTGGCATCGAGGGTCCGACCCATCAGTCGCAGAATCAGGCTATGCCAATGCGTATCTGTCATCGCTTCCGGTCTATCGACAGTGGCCCAGTGATTTTGAACTTCATCGGTGAGTTCAACACGTGCTTTGGCCAGTTGCAAACGCATTTCTTCAAAGACATGGTAGGCTTCCTGATAGGTCAAGGGTATAACATGTTCTTCTGCTAAACTTTGGAGCAAACTGTCGCCTTGACCGAAAGGAATGCCATCGAGCCACTCCACTTGTGATTCTGCTGGATTGGCAATCACATAGTGGACATAGATACCCTTTGCGCCTCTTCGTCGGTGCTCCCATAGCATCATCATGGAGATGACCCCTTGAAGCCGATAAGGGGCCGCTAGAGTTTTAAATCGAGATATCGGTATTACCTTCACAAGCGGCCTGCCTTTCTTCTATCTTATAATTTTTGGGTGCCTTCTTGGGTTTATAACTCTAATGGTACAGTTTGAAAGGTCTTAACGTCTACAAGACCCTGATCGGTTACTTTCAGTTCTGGAATCACAGGCAACGCTAAGAAAGAAAGCGTCATCATAGGCGCTTCTAAAGAACAACCCAAGGTATGAAGAACTTGATGGAGCTTTTGTAACTGCGCGGCTACTTCTCTAACAGAAGCGGGCGACATCAGTCCAGCAATCGGTAGAGGTACAGAAGCTTTAACATGGCCTTCCACTACTACAGCCATACCACCACCTAAGTCAGCCACAGCGCGACATGCTTTTTCCATATCATGATCATTTGTTCCTAGAACAATTAAGTTATGAGAATCATGAGCTACCGTGGAAGCAACAGCGCCTTTCTTGATTCCAAAGCCACGGACAATGGCCTGTCCGATTGATCCCTTTTTGCCATGACGTTCAATAACGGCTAGATGAAGCAAGTCTTTTTCTGGTCCTATCTCATCCGAAGGGGCCCTTTCATGGGTCGTTACGATTTGGTTTCTCTCAATGCCAATCACTCTTATGTCTCGCCCTGGCGTAAGCTGTGGGAGGAGCTTGCCTTGAATATCTGGTAGATGGACAGATTGTGTAAAGAGTGGGTCGCCACTTCTTTCTATAGAAGGCTTTTTTTCTATAGAAGATAATAATATGCCTTCTCTGGCGACGACTTCTCCTCGATGGAGGACCATTTTGGATGAAAAGCTTTTTAAATCGTTAAAAACAACCAGATCGGCTTGATAGCCTGGCGCAATGGCGCCTCGGTTCAGAAGGCCATAGTGGCGCGCTGTCGTCCAGGTGCAGGCTTTGATGGCCAACAATGGATCGAGGCCCTCTTCTAGGGCTTGACGTAAGAGGTGATCAAGATGGCCTTCTTGTAAAAGATCTTCGGGATGACGATCGTCAGAGCAAAAAGAGATCCTTTCAACAGTCTTTGATGTAAGAAGGGGGGCAAGATGAGCCAGGTTTTTCGCCGCTGATCCTTCGCGAATCAACAGGTGCATCCCCCGTTGTAGCTTCTCCCAACCTTCATTGACATCAACGCATTCATGATCAGAACTGATGCCGGCTGCAATATATTCTTGCAAGGAAGAGCCGACTAAGCCAGGGGCATGGCCATCGACAGGCTTTTTCCTCTTCCTTGCTTCTTCTATCTTAGCCAACATGGCTTCTTCGCCTGCTATAACAGCAGGATAATTCATGACTTCAGCAAGGCCTATGGCTTGTGGCAAATGATCAAGGAGCCAGCCAATCTCTTTCGCATCCAATTGAGCACCTGCTGTTTCTAACGGAGTAGCGGGGACAGAGGAAGGTATCATAAAAAAAATATCTAAAGGTAGGGACTTTGTCATCTCGGCCAGTCCTACAATCCCAGGTAAACCTAGGACATTGGCGATTTCATGAGGATCGGCGATCAGCGCCGTTGTACCGCGAGGCACCATCTCTTCAGCCAGTGCCTGGGGCGTAACCATGGTACTCTCTAGATGTATATGTCCATCAATTAAGCCCGGTGCTACGTAGTGGCCTTCTATATCAATGACTTCTACTTCTTTGACTTCTATTTCTTCTTGTCTTGAATAGAGCCTTTTGATTTTCCCATCGGAGATGTGTATGTCCCTTTCTTCGACTGTTAGCGTAAAGACATTGATGATATTTCCACTACGAAGTAAGATATCCCTTTTATTTTCTCCCTCTACCACAAGACTCCTCCTTCTAGGAAAGACCAATTCGTTGAAGGAACTCTTTTTCTGTGAGCACAGGCACTTGCAAAGCTTGTGCCTTTTCTAACTTTGATCCTGCTTCTGCGCCGGCGACGACAAAGCTGGTTTTTTTGCTTACCGATGACGAGACTTTGGCGCCACGCTCTTCTAAGAGAGTCTGCGCTTCTTTGCGACTAAGCGTTTCTAATGTTCCTGTTAAGACAAAGGTAAGGCCTTGTAAACTTTGTTCTGCCCTTTTCTCTTCTTGATTCATTTCTAAGCGCAAGCCTAGCTCTTTCAATTCTTCAATCAACTGTTGATTCGCCTGATTGGAAAAGTAAGAGCGAATCGACTGGGCCATCTTGGGTCCGATTTCTTCTATACTTTGTAGTTCTTCTTCTGTAGCCTTCATCAGGCCATCGATAGAACCGAAATGCTGGGCCAATGTTTTGGCTGCTTTCTGTCCTACATGGCGAATGCCTAATGCAAAAAGAAGGGCTGGCAAACCTCTTGATTTGCTTTCTTCTATCGCTTTTACCGTTTTTGTCGCTGACTTTTCTCCGAATCGCTCTAAATTACGAAGCTCAGAAGTTTTAAGACGATAGAGATCAGTAGGTTGCTTGACGAGGCCGGCTTTCCAGAATTGCTCAAGCAAAGCTGGGCCTACCCCTTCCATGTTCATGGCATCGCGAGAAGCAAAGTGAATGAGGCCTTCAATCGCTTGGGCCGGACAAGCTGATGAGGTGCAACGCAAAGCGACTTCTCCGTCTAGGCGACTTACGGGCTCTCCACATTCGGGGCATCGCTCTGGCATGGCAAAGGGCTTTTCATCGCCCTTTCTTTTTTCTTTCAGTACAGAAAGCACTTCTGGAATAATGTCGCCTGCTTTTTGTAAGAGCACATAGTCGCCAATGCGAATGTCTTTCTCTCGGATTAAGTCTTCATTGTGCAAGCTCGCGCGGCTGACCGTAGTACCGGCAACGCGGACAGGTTCTAGCTCTGCCGTTGGTGTTAAGACGCCCGTTCTTCCTACGCCGATGACGATGTTGCGAATTCGAGTTACGACTTGCTCTGCCGGGAACTTAAAGGCAATGGCATAGCGGGGGCTTTTGGCTGTTACGCCGAGCTTCTCATATTCTTCTACTTCATTTACTTTTACAACCATGCCATCGATTTCGTAGGGAAGTTGATGGCGCTTCTCAATCCAGCTTTCACAGTACGCAATGGCTTCTTCAATGGTCTTGCAATGCTTCTGCTCTTGGTTAACGGGAAGTCCTGCTTTTTCTAAAAGTTTGAGAGCCTCTTTATGTTCTTTCACCGTTGGGCCTTCTACATGTAAGATAGTATAAAGATAGACGCGCAGAGGCCTTTGGGCCGTTACTTTCGGATCGAGCTGTCGTAAGGAACCGGCAGCAGCGTTACGAGGATTGGCAAAAAGAGGTTCTTCTTTTTCTTCTCGTTCTCTGTTGAGCTGGGCAAAGTCCTCTTTGGAGATAAAGGCTTCGCCTCGCACTTCCAAAGCAGGCCATTGCTCACGCAAACGCAGTGGTAGCGTACGAAGGGTCTTAAGATTTTCTGTAATATCTTCTCCCGTCTCGCCATCACCACGCGTTGCGCCTCCGACGAAAAGGCCTTTTTGATAGTGGAGCACCACCGTTAAGCCGTCAATTTTGGGCTCTACTACATAGGTGATAGGCTGGCTCGCTCTTTCTCGGACCCGCCGGTCAAAGTCCCGTAAGTCCTGGGCTGTAAAGGCGTTGGCCAGTGACAATAAGGGGTGTCGATGTTTTACGGTGCCAAAAGCTTCTAAAGCTTTTCCGCCCACTCGTTGCGTCGGCGAGTGAGGTTCTATTAGATCGGGATAGTGCTTTTCTAATTCTTGTAGCTCTCGAAGCAATTGGTCATAGGCAGCATCGTCAATGGTTGGGTTGTCGAGAACATAGTAGCGGTAATTATGTTCTTCAATTTCCTGAACCAATGCTTCTATTTTTTGTCTTGCTTCTTCTTGGGTAAGGCTTGCTATTTTTGGAAGCGATTCTATCATGAAAAAATCACCACTTTTTTTGATGATTCTACCTTATATTTTCTTTAAAGGTGCAAACTTTAACAGAAACTTTTTAATGCCTTGATCGGCAAAGGCAACAGATACTTCTTCGTTATCACCACTGCCAGAGGCTGCCACAACAAGGCCTTCGCCAAATTTTCCATGCATGACTTTGTCTCCCAGAGAAAAGCTGCCTTCTTGGGAAGAAGTAGAAGAAGCACCTTTTGACGCTCCCAAGGTACTCGAAGCCGTAAAAGAGTTGTTGCTACCACTTGCATACCCATTTTGGCCCGGGCGAAAGAGGGTCGATCCCATGGAACCATTGAGACCTTGGCGCTTGCCTGGCAAGCTTTCTTCTTGTAACAGTTCTTCAGGAATTTCTTCTAAAAAGCGAGATTTCTTATTATGGACAGTATTGCCAAAAATTGTTCGCTCCCATGCACTTGTCAGGTAGAGCTTTTCTTCGGCTCGTGTGATAGCCACGTAGCAAAGGCGCCGCTCTTCTTCCATTTGCTTTTCTTCGAGCAAAGCCCGGTTGTGTGGAAAGACACCTTCTTCCATACCCGTTACGAAAACCACAGGAAACTCTAGACCCTTGGAAGAGTGCATGGTCATCATAACGATGGCATCTTCTTCTTCCTTGTACTGGTCCGTGTCAGAAAGAAGAGATACAGAAGCAAGAAATTCTTCTAAGCTTTTTTCTTCTGCATAGCGATCAAACTCTTGGGTAACAGAAAGAAATTCCTTGATGTTCTCAACGCGGCTTTTGGCTTCTTCTGTGCGCTCGCTTTCGAGCTCTCGGACATAGCCTGTCTGATCCAGCAATTCTTCTACGATTTGCGTCACCAAAAGCTTGGGACTTTGGGCTCGCAAGGACTCAATCATCTCGTAAAAGGCTTGTATCGATTTCGCAGCACGGGTCATGCCTGGAATTTCTTTAACTTTTTCTAAGGTTCTATGTAATGTCCAACCTTGGCTCTGGCCGTAGTCAAGCAAACGAGCCACCGATGCATCACCAATGCCTCTTTTGGGAACGTTAATAATACGTTTCATGCTTACTTCATCAGCAGGGTTGGTGATAAAGCGCAGATAAGCGATAATATCTTTAATTTCTTTGCGATCGTAAAAGCGCAGCCCCCCAAGAATGCGATAGGGCATGGCTGCATAGAGCATTTGTTCTTCTAGAACCCGTGATTGGGCATTGGTGCGGTATAAAATGGCAAAGTCGCTATACTTTCTTTGCTCCTTCTGAACCAGTTCTTCAATCGTTCGTACGACAAAACGGCTTTCGTCGTGCTCATTGCGGCCTTCAAAGTAACAGATCAGGTCTCCGCCTTTTTTATCTGTCCAGAGCTGCTTCTTTTTCCGTTCCCGATTACAACAAACGACAGCGTTGGCTGCATCTAATATGGTGCTTGTGGAGCGATAGTTTTGTTCTAGCTTTAAGACTGTCGCTTCTGGATAATCGCGCTCAAAGTCTAAAATATTCTGGATATCGGCACCACGCCACCCGTAGACACTCTGATCATCATCGCCGACAACACAAAGATTGCGATATTTCTCGGCGAGCATTTTCACCCAAACATATTGCGCATGGTTCGTATCCTGATATTCATCAATATGAATATAACGAAACCGATCTTGGTAGTAATTGAGAACAGCCTCTTCTTGCCGGAAAAGCCGCACCGTTTGGAAGAGTAGATCATCAAAATCAAGTGCCATGTTGTTCTTCAATTTCCGGTCATAGAGATGATAAACTTTCGCCACGGTCTGGGCAAAATAGTCGTAAGCTTTTCGCTCAAAAGTCTGTGGATCCATCAATTGGTTTTTCGCTGTGCCAATGGCACCGCGTACAGCCTGTGGATTACATCGTTTATCGTCAATTTGAAGTTCTTTCAAACATTCTTTTATCAACTTAAGTTGATCGTCACTGTCATAAATGACAAAATTGCGGTCATATCCGATCTTTTCACCGTGACTACGCAAGATCCGTACGGAAGCTGAATGAAAGGTAGAGACCCAAAGGTTAGAAGCCTCTGTGCCAATTAGCTGCTGCAATCGTTCTTTCATCTCTCCGGCGGCTTTATTGGTAAAAGTAATGGCTAGAATCTGAAAGGGGCTTACACCCTCATGAATCCGCTGCGCAATTCGATAGGTTAAGACCCGCGTCTTTCCAGAACCAGCTCCCGCTAAGATCAAAAGAGGGCCCTCACGATGCAGGACCGCCTCCCGTTGTACAGGATTTAGTGTGTTTAGATCAATATTGGACAACGATCCTGTCCTCCTTTTCTTACTAGGTCAACATCTTATCTATTGTACCATAAAATATGATGAAGGGATGAGCTTCCATGAGATACAATCCTGTTTACTCGGCTTTTGAAAAGATCCAGGCCATGAATAGCATGAAAAGCTATCAGCGCCTATTAAGCGATGAGATGGGCAAAGCCGATCCCAACTTTGAAGTGGTAAAGTATTACCGTCAACGACTCAGCCGCTGTCGCCAAATTCTTCACGGGCGCTAAAGCGGCAAAAAGCAAAAGACCGATAAAAAGAGCAGATCCGGAAAAATATCCGGACCTGCTCTTGCTCTTTCAAGATTCGAAAACTATCGATAATCGATACCTACTTAAGCTCTTCTTCCTCTTCTGCAAAATCTTTAACAGTTCCATTAAAAGTTTGCAGATCCGCTTTTTGCAAAGGCAATTCTTCGAAATTATTCCGCGCCCGTCGGAAAAATTCCAGATCCAAATCTTTCGTAGCTCTTTCATTTACTTCAGCCATAGAAGCTTCGGTAATTCTTGTGTCTGCATCATGAGGACGGTTGGTTTCTCTTTGCTCAAGATTGTGATGGCCTTCTTTTTGATAATCATCGACAGGGTCTGTAAAGCGATCTCTTTCATCCATATCAGGAACACCAACACCAAGGCCAAAGTTTCCTTCATCAACAACGCCAGTCGTGATTGGATCGACTTGCTCGGGACCTACATCTCTTTGATCTTCCCGTCGAGGCAATGGATAGATTCTATCTTCTTTTTTGTCCGATGTGGTCATAACATCACCTCCAGTCGTAGTATTCAAGGAAGCGTAAGCCCTTATACCTCCCTACAAATCACGGCGCTGAAAAAAGTAGATAGCCAAACCCAAAATAGCAAAGACATAGAAAAGCGTATAGCCAACCATCATGTCACTAGGCGGCAAAGAAATACCAAAAGGCCCTACGGCAAGGGCTTGCATGGGATTGTTGCCATCAGGCGTAGTCACAACAGCCATAAGCTTGCGAAAAATAGCATCATTGGGCATAAAAAGACTAATGACAATCCCAATATTGACCAAGTCAGTTCGTGCCACCATACTGCCAATTTGTTCTAAAAAGCCACCGATAGAGCCCAGACTATAGAACAAGACAGCAACAATGCCAGCTGTAATCGTACGCAATAGAGTACTAAAAAGCAAAGCAATGGACAGCAACACAACAGGCTGCCAGGCAAAAAGCAAGGCACCTAAGAATACATTTTCTGGCCCCGCAAGGGTAAGGGCTATTGGGTTGTAGGCTCGATTGATAGCCAATACAGCAAGATATAGCAGCAAAGCGTAAGCAACGAGCATGGTGGCAAAGCCTAGGAATTTACCGAGCACAATCTCCCAGCGCCGAATGGGCTTAGACACAATGGAGTGGAGTAGACCATTTTCTACTTCTGAAGCGATGGAACCCACGCTCGCGAGCAAAGCCAACAAGGCGAGGATAAAGGAAGCAAAGTATAGACCGGAACCTAAAAGCTGCTGTCCTATGATTTGTTGAATCATCACTTGCTGGGGACCGGCTTGCAAACGCAACATTTCTCGTGAGGCGAATTCTAAAGCCAGGCCGTAAAGCAAGAGAAAAAGAAGCGATAGCAACAAGGTAAGTAAAAATATTTTTTTTCTTGATCCTTCAACGAAGGTCAGACGAGCCATGGCCAACACGAATCAAATTCCACCCTTTCACAACTGAATCGCCCCTATGCTTCATGAACATATTCCAAAAAGAGCTTTTCCAAAGAATCCATGATCGGCGTAACTTCATATAATGGAACTTTTACTGCCACGAGATCACGGGTCAAAGCTGGAATTTCTTCCACTGAAAGGGCAAAAATGAGTTCATGACAACCGGCTGTGGCTACGGAAGCCGGTCGCCGTTGTTGCGCCAGCATCTCATAAGGAAGGCTGTGCAATTGGGCCCACTGTTCTTGCTCTAATTCCCCTGTTACGACTTTGACTCGATAGCCTTTGCCGGCCAGCTCTCGCCAATCTCCTTGAAAAACGAGGCGGCCTTTTTTGATAATGGCGATGCCATCACAAACCGTTTCTAGTTCGCTCAACAAATGACTATTTAGGAAAATCGTTTTTCCTTCGTCTCTTAAGGTCACCAACAAATCGCGCACTTCTTTACGGCCAATGGGATCTAAGGCCGACGTAGGCTCATCAAGAAATAGCAGCTCAGGATTGGGCAAGAGAGCGCAAGCCAAGCCAATACGCTGTTGCATACCTTTGCTGTATTTGCCTACTTTTTCTTTTTCTCGATTGGTCAGACCCACTTGTCGTAAAACTCGTGGAATGGCTCCTTCAATGGCTTTTTGATTGAGACCAAAAAGTGCGCCATGGTGATAAAGCAGTTCTTCCCCCGTCAGCCAGTCATGATAGCGAAAATTTTCTGGCAAAAAGCCAATTCGCTCTCTTGTTTTTTCTTCTTCAATCGGTCGACCAAAGAGCTTGGCCTGCCCTGATTCAGGGTGAAGTAAGCCCACAAGCATTTTAACGAGAGTACTTTTGCCAGCACCGTTCGGTCCGAGAAAGCCAAAGATAGATCGGGTAGGGACTGTCAGGGTAATATCCTGACAGCCCCCTTTGCCTCCATAGGTCTTGGTAAGTTTTTTTGTTTCAATCGCTAGTACCATGAAAGTCTCCTGCCCTAACGCAGCGATTGAGCGACTTGGATCATGGTTTCTTTATCTAAGTTGCCATGCATTTGGATGATTAAACCGTTTTCCATCCACATAAGATGGCCCAAACCCTGCGGTGATAGGCCGTAGATAGCTTCTTCTCCTTTAACCTCTACGCGATCCATATGACCTTCGATATAGGGTACAATGGCTGTGTTCTTCCAATCATCAATGGCTGCGAGCTGGCTCCGCAATTCTTGTGGTAAGACCGGTAAATCTAGAAGAGCATCGCGCACTTCTCTTTCATCAACACCGCCTGGAACCATAATCTCGGGGCTGTTAAACTGGCTGATATTCACTTGTTGTTGCCCATCGGCATGGATATACTGCATGCGAACGCCTTCGGGGATGGCGATACGAAAGGTTTTATCTTGTAAATTTTCAGGAAGCATTCGAGTGGCGCCGAGTTGTTGCAATAAGGCATTTACTTGACCTACATCAAGGGTAAAAGCCACTTCTCCACCTTGGTGGACCGTGACCGGTTCATTCAGGCGAAACTGTTCTGGCAAAAAAGTAGGGGCTTGAATGGCGAAAGGCACTTGTTGTCTTGCTTCTGCTAAGGTGACTTGTCTTTGTTCTGGATTCTTGCGAACATCGACTTTGCCAAACTGCTGCAAGTCGATTTCGCCGATCTGGGTCTGAATTTGTTGGGCCATATGCTGCATTTGCTGCGGGTTCACTTCTACAATTTCCATGCGCTGTACTCGAAACTGGGCAAGAAAGTCTGCCGCTGCTTGTCGCAATGGCGTAACTGTAAACAAGGTGATGAGCAAAAGGGCTGCCACAGCGCCAGCTATCCATTTTGTGGAGTCATTTCTTCCGCCTCTTACTCTTGGTTCTTCGTCTGTTCTCGCTTCTGCTCTTTCTCTTTCTTCTGTTCTGGCTTCTATTTTTTCTTCTGCTCTACCTTCACCTTTGCTTTTGTTGAAGTCAGACGCTGTCTCTCTTTCTTTATCAGGGGTAGAGTTGCCCTTTCTTTCATCAGTCATAAAAAGAAAACCTCCTATGCGCGTACCTTGACAATGTCTTTGCCCTCATTGTCACCGCTAGGAGGTTTTTTTATTCCAAAATCATGCAATTCTTTTTAATAGAAGCGTCAAAGCCATACCCAAGAGGCTAACAGATGTGACGACGAAGAAAATGCCGATAAATCCTTCTTGAGGCTGACCCATGGTGGTGGCTGTAGCCAGCAGTCCACCCATGATGACGGGGCCTAAGGTATTTCCTAAAGATCGAATAACCGTCATAACAGCGAGACCACTTGATACTTCCGAGCTATCGACTTGGCTGATCACAAGTAAGTTAAGGGGCGATCCCATCACAAGTCCCAATCCTGCGCCTAAAAAGATGAGGCCGCCGGTGGCGATGGCCATGGGCAAAGCTGAGGCTGGTGAGAAAGATAGGATGGAAAGAGCAAGAATGGCGAGGACAAGAGCGCCAAGAGTGCTGCTGGTAAAGCCAAAGAAAAGCGCTTTCGGAGCACCGAAGCGGTCTGCAATGGCGCCACCCAAAGGGGAGGTAATTACCGTGGCCATAGCCAGGGGTAAAACCATATAAGAAGCTCTCCCTGCTGGAAAGTCTAAGATATATTCCACATAGGCCGGTAGAAAGAGAATCGAGATCATAATCACGCCCGATAAAAGTGCCAGCATAAAAACGATGGAAAGTCTGCGATTCTGAAAAAACTGTAGATTGATTACAGGATCAACCGCTTTTTTCTCTACATGAATCAACAAAGGAATCAGAGCCAGTCCTGTTAGCAAAAAGAGATAGACATTCGGTTTGACAATACCTCCCCAGCCAAGGTGGCCTTGAATATGACTTAAGCCAAGCATAAAACAGAAAATAATAGCGCCTGTGAGAATAGAGCCTTTTACATCGATCACTTTTGCTTTTCTGTCAACTTGATCTTCTTGTAACGTGAAAGCCAGCAAAATTATAAGCAGGGCAGCGGGTACGTTGATGAAAAAGAGCCAGGGCCAGGAAAAGTATTCAATAAAAAAACCACCTAGAAGAGGCGCAACAATCGAAGCAATACCCCAGGTAGCACCGTAAAGCCCTAAGGCTTTGCCTCGCTGTTCTTTGGAAAAGGCTAGGCCAATCTCAGCAACAGCGATCGGCAAAATGCCACCACCTCCAATGGCCTGAATAGCTCGTCCAATCAATAGCTGATATAAATTGTCTGCAAGACCGCTAATCAAAGAACCAAAGGCAAAAAGAGCGATGCCAACCATATAGATATTTCGACGACCATAGTTATCGGCAATCTTTGCTGTAATCGGCATAGAAACAGCATAAACGAGTGTATAGACTGTTACTGCCCAGACGCCCCATTTCGGAGAAATATCAAAATCCCGAATAATCGTAGTCAGCGCAGGACCTAATATGCCTTGATCGAGTGCTCCTAAAAATACACCAGATAAAAAGGTGATTAGAATTCGAATTTGTCGCCCTGTCAATGTCGGTTCCTTCTTTCCTCGACTTCATGGGTTGTCTATGATGAAAGCACTTCTATTTAGAGTACCATAAAAAAAGCTTATAAACCACTGTTACAAAATTCCCGTGACACTTCTCGATGGCGGCAACATACAATAAAGAGGGAATCGTACACTCCTTTAGGTTCTTGCAGAAGGAGGTTTTGGAATGGCAGGCTTTGATGATTCATCTTATGAACGGCTTTACCATTATGCCAACCCCGCTCTTGGTTACCATAGCCATAAATCCAATAATCCACAGAGACATCATGAAACTCCTCTTCACCATCATGGCACCAATTCTCCCCTTGCCGATAAAATCGCCAAGGCAGTCGTCGGTGAATATCAGGCTATACACTTTTATACGCGCCTTGTCGAGTTGGCTCCGACGATGGAAGCACGGCAAATTATTCGAGACATCTTGATTGAAGAAAGAAGAGATCATTACCGCTCTTTTGTTGAAATCTATAGAAATCTTACAGGCCGTCAAGCAAAAGTTGTTACAGGGGCTTTGCCAGCGACCTATGCAGAAGGCTTGAAAATGGCCATTCGCGAAGAATTGCAATCCGTCGCCGACTACCAGGCCATTTCTGAGATGGCTACAGACCCTTATATTGTCAAAGTTTTTGCATCGGCTGCTATGGATGAACAGCGGCACGCTTCCTGGTTATTGTATTTGTGGATGAGTCTTATTACCAAAGGATAAAGAAAAAAGCCTGGGCAGTGCGCTTGCGAAAAAGCGCCTTGCCTAGGCTTTTTTTGACTTGTTAGGTCCACTTTTTTCCTTGCCAGCTGTTGCGTTCCAGCAACAAATCGTCAATGCCCTGAAGCACCAGCCACTTGCGATTGATCCAGTTCGGGCCTAGTAAAAGGTGTCGAGGCGCATCACCGGTTAAACGTTGTATGACAACGGAAGGCTTCAGTATTTCTAAGGTGTCGACAACCCTCCGCGTATAAGTGGCCTGATCGAGAAATTCAAAGGTGCCAGCTTCGTACTCTTGTACAAGAGCTGTTCCTTTCATCAAGTGCAAGGAATGAAATTTTAATCCTTGTATATCCATGGCTGCTACAGCTTCTCCCGTAGCCATCATGTCTTCTTCTGTTTCACCAGGCAAGCCATAGATAATATGGGCACAAGTGCGAATATTTCTCGCTCGCAGTCGCTCTAAGGCTTCATAAAAGGTGTCAACGTCGTGACCGCGCTGGATTCGTTCTAGTGTCTTATTGTGAATGCTCTGTAGTCCCATTTCTACCCAGAGATAGGTTCGCTCATGAAGTTCTGAAAGCAGTTCCAGTGTCTCTTCAGGCAAACAGTCTGGTCTCGTCGAAATAGAAAGACCGATTACATCATCTTGGGCCAGAGCTTCTTCATAAAGCCCTTTGAGATAGGTAGGATCGGCATAGGTATTGCTATAGGCTTGAAAATAGGCAATGTATTTACCTTGAGGCCATTTTTTTTGAATTCTTTCCCGAATTGTTTTGAACTGTCGAGCAATTTCATGCTCTGGATCGCCTGCACAGGCACCTGACCCCTGGGGGCAACAGAAGATGCATCCACCGGTGCCAATGGTACCGTCTCGATTAGGGCAAGTTAAGCCAGCGTTGAGTGATACTTTCATCACTTTCTCACCAAAACGCTGACGAAGATGATAGTTTAGGGCGTGATAGCGTTTATCTCCCCATACGAAGGGGACCTTGTTGTCTTCCAAGAAGGGACTTCCTTTCTTGCTCTTTGGCTCTCATACTTTTTCATTATTCTAGCATTCACCAGAGCAGATCACAATGCGCAGTCAAGGCGATGAAAAAAGAAAAGCAGTGGCAGGGCTTTTACGCCCTAGCCACTGCTTTCTTGAACAATGGTATTTGAACTAGCTTGAGCTGGCTACTTGCTCTCCTTGAGGTGCAAAAAAGCGAAGCATATCCGGAAATTCTTCCTCTAGATTTTTGTAAAAACATAATACCATTTCTTCTTCTGATTCTTTCATGTGTCCATGATAGATATCTATAACATACTGGGGAATAGAATCATTATTGGTCAACATCAGCTTAATGGCATCAATTGCCAGTTGAATGTCTTCTTCTTTGTTCCAACCCATCAGCTTCCCTCCATTTCATAGCATGCTTACCAAGATATTACTATATTTTTTATTCCTTGTATAGGAAAAAATCTCGTCATAATTTATTAAGATCTAGAATTTGTCGTTTCTTTTCTTGCTTTTCTTTAAGCTTTGCCTGTTCTTTTGTAGCCAACTATGCTTTCTCGACAATCTCTCTCAAAGAACGTAGCAGATCCTTGCCCTGTGTTGCTGCTAGTGTAACAATTGATGCCAGGCTCGATCATGCTTATCTTCTTCTATAATTTCTTCTTCTTCGATAATATCCCAACCCATGCGAATTTCTACACCCTGGTGCTCACCACGGCGATATTTTATAGAGAGCAAAAATTCTTCTGGTATTTCTACTTTGGTATCGCCAATGTATAAAGCGCCCGCTTCTAGTTCTTTGACTAGAGAACGAAGCTTACGGATAGCACCTTCTCGGTCTACGACAACTGCTCTACTCACCGTCCTGTCTCCTTCCTTCCTTTGTTGTCTTTAGTATGGAATTTTCTCAGGCAAGCTATGTCTTGGAAAAGTTACTTTCAGCGCCTCTTCTGTCTCTTATCTTGCAAAAATAAATAGACTCAGCCAATTGACTGAGTCCTTGAAAAATGATGCTCTATATTTTTTGTATCTGCTGCCATAGGATGGCTTTGGTACACCAACGCTACCTTCTTTTATCTAGCTCTTGGGCCAGATCAGAAAGCTCGATGTTATGCTCTCGTAGCAATACGAGAAGGTGATAGAGGAAATCACAACTTTCATAGATGATTTCTTCATTCGCATGGTTCTTGGAAGCTATTATGACTTCTGCGGCTTCTTCACCGATTTTTTTTAAGATCTTGTCTTGGCCTTTGGTGAACAAGTAGGTGGTATAAGATCCTTCAGGCATTTCTTTTTGGCGATCTGCAATGACTTGGCTCAGTCCTGTAAGTACCAAACCAATATCACGCTTTTCTTTGTTCTTTTCTCTATCGATAGAGTCGATACTTTTCTCTGCTTCTAGATCTTGATTCTTTCTGTCCCCTTCTTGTGCCTCGAGGTCCGGGCTTCGGAAGCAAGAGCGCAAGCCTTCATGGCAAGCAACACCGACTTGCTCTACTTGAAAAAGCAATGCATCGCCGTCACAATCAATTTCCAGATCTTTTACGTACTGCACATGACCGGATGTTTCACCTTTGTGCCATAGAGTCTGTCGGCTGCGGCTGTAGAAGTAGGTTTGCCCTGTTTCAATCGTCTTGGCTAAAGATTCTCGATTCATATAGGCAACCATTAGGACTCTACCATCACGATAGTCTTGAATGATTGCCGTAACGAGTCCTTGGGGGTCATACTTTACCTTATCTATCAGATCGTTGCTTATGTTTAACGATGCCATCGCCGTACAGGCACTCCTCTCTCCTCTAAGAAGGCCTTCGTTTCTCGGATGGTATATTCTTTGTAATGATAAATTGAAGCGGCCAGGGCTGCATCGGCCTTTCCTGCGGTAAGTCCCTCATAGATATGTTCCAGGTTGCCAACGCCACCGGAAGCAATGACGGGAATGGACAAGGCTTCACTGATAGCAGACGTTAAGGGAATATCATAGCCATCTTTGGTACCATCACAGTCCATGCTCGTTAGGAGGATTTCTCCGGCTCCTAGTCCTTCTACTTTTTTGGCCCATTCGATGACATCCATGCCTGTTGGTGTCCGTCCACCATGAATGTACACTTCCCAGGCTTCTAAAGATTCTCCTTGTTCGTTGCGACGTCGTCTGGCGTCAATGGCAACGACAATGCATTGAGAGCCAAACTTTTTGGCACCTTCTGCAATTAAGTCCGGCGTTTGTACTGCCGAGGTGTTAAGAGAAACTTTATCAGCCCCTGCTTTCAGCATTTCTCGAATATCCTCAACGGTACGCAAGCCTCCACCCACGGTAAAAGGAATAAAAACTTCTTCTGCAGTACGACGAACCACATCGAGCATGATGGCACGATTGTCGGAAGAAGCGGTGATGTCAAGAAAAACCAGTTCATCAGCGCCTTCTCGATCATAGGTTGCTGCCAGTTCTACAGGATCACCGGCATCACGAAGGTTAACAAAGTTGGTTCCTTTAACGACACGGCCCCCGTGAACATCGAGACAGGGAATGATCCGCTTCGTTAGCATACATCTTCCCTCCCGGCTGTTGCCGAGCGGGCCAATGCAATCGCTTCTGGAAGATCAATGGAACCTGTATAGATCGATTTTCCTAGAATCACACCTTCTATGCCTTCGGTGTATAAGTCAGCAGCTGCTTTCACATCGTCAATGGTAGCAAAGCCGCCAGAAGCAATGAACTTTAAGCCTGTTTTTCTAGCTAGATCGGCTGTTGCTTTCAAGTTCGGACCTGCCATGGTGCCGTCTTTGGAAATGTCCGTATAGATCACTCGTTTGGCTCCAAGCTTTTTCATTTCTACAGCCAACTCTAAAGCTGTTATTTCAGATGTGCCTGCCCAACCGTCTGTAGCTACCCAGCCATCGCGAGCGTCCAAGCCAAGGACAATGCGAGAACCGTACTTTTCACAAGCTGTGGCAAAAAGATCAGGATTTTTTATCGCCACGGTGCCGAGGATTACACGAGAAACGCCTAGACTCAAGTATTTATCAACAGTGGCCATGTCACGAATGCCGCCACCAATTTGAACAGCCACTGTTACAGCGTCTAATATGTCTTTGATCGCATCAAGGTTTTGCGGGACTCCTTCAAAAGCCCCATCGAGATCGACAAGGTGAATCATCTGCGCACCTTGTGCCTGCCAAGCCAAGGCTTGTGCTACAGGATCGTCATTGTATACAGTTGCTTCACTCATTCGCCCCTGGTAGAGACGGACACAACGGCCTTCTTTTAAATCAATCGCTGGAAAAATTAACATTTCTCTACCTGCTTTCCAAAGTTCTCTAAAATTTTAAGACCTAGATCGCTTGATTTTTCAGGGTGGAATTGTGCTCCTACTAGGCGATCGCGACCTGCAATCGCGCAAAAATCAAAGCCATAACCAGCCGTTGCAATAATTAAAGAATCATCAGCCGGCTCAACGTAGTAGGAATGAACAAAGTAAAATTCAGACTGCGAAGGCACCCCTTCTAGCAAAGCATTTTTTTGTCGAATTGTCAATTGGTTCCATCCCATGTGAGGCACTTTGAAACCTGCTGGCAAGCGCCGAACTTTCCCGGGGAAAATGCCCAAACCTCGATGGCAGCCTCCTTCTTCGCTTTCTTCAAACATCAGTTGATAACCAAGGCAAATGCCGAGAAAAGGCTTTCCTTGCTCGATCACCTGATAGATAGCGTCGATAAGATTGCTTTTGCGCAGATTGTCCATGGCGTCGGCGAAAGCGCCTACGCCTGGGAGAATAACGCCTTTGGCTTTGAGCACTTCTTCAGGGTCACTGGTAATATAGGCTTCATATCCTACTTTCTCCAGGCCTTTTTGGACACTTCGCAAGTTCCCCATACCGTAGTCTATAATCGCGATCATTGTAGCTTCCGCCTCCCTGGTTCGTTCCGAAAGTAGAATAGACTGCCCCATCCTGTGTAAGGGCAAGTAGCAAGAAGTGCTTCGGTTATAACACTTCTTTAGTAGAAGGAATTTGCCCCGCTGTCCGAGGATCTATAGCAACAGCCTGCTTGAGGGCTCGTCCCAACCCTTTGAAGATGGCTTCAATAATATGATGTCCGTTTCCGCCTTCTAGGAGGTGGATGTGTAAGTTCATAAAGCTGTGATTGACAAAACCTCGGAAGAACTCTTCAACCAACTCTGTTTCTAAAGCGCCCACTCGTTCTACAGGGAGAGTTACTTTATAGACAAGAAATGGGCGACCGCTAAGGTCAAGACAGACTCGAAGGAGCGTTTCGTCCATGGGAACGTAGGCGTGGCCATAGCGGGTAATGCCTTTTTTATCTCCCAATGCTTGTTGCAAGACTGTGCCTAGGCAGATACCTAGATCTTCTACAGTGTGATGGTTGTCTACCTCTAGATCACCTTGGCAAGTTAGGGTAAGGTCGAGTTGACCGTGCCTAGCCAGCAAAGTGAACATGTGATCGAGAAAACCGATGCCTGTCTTGCCTTCGTAGCGACCTGTGCCGTCAAGGTTTAATTCCATTGTTATGTCGGTTTCAGCTGTCTTTCTAGCGATGGTAGCTTTTCTGTTATCTCTCTCTACAAGGTTCACAGGGTCCACCTCTTTTGTTCCGGATCGTAGAGGGACTCTAAAGCAGCGATAAGTTGATCGTTTTCTTTTTCTTGGCCCACAGTAATGCGTAAGGTGCCATTCAGGCCCGGTCCGCCGCCGAGCTTGCGAACGAGAAGGGCACGGTCTAGAAGAGCTTGATGGATTTTTGTAGTTATTGCCATTTGTTCTTCTTCTGTCTCACCATAGGGACGGAGGAAGATGTAGTTGGCGTCTGTAGGATAGACTTGCCAAGAAAAGGGTTTGAGCCGTGGCAGAAGCTTTTCTCGTTCCGCAAGGATGGTATCGATTTGTTCTTGAAAAGCTTCTCTTTCTTCTAAGGCGATGCAGGCTGCTCGCTGAGAGAAGGCGTTCACGTTAAAAGGCTGGCGCACTTTGTGCATTTCTTGAATGATTTCTTGCGACGCCATAGTATATCCGACCCGCAAGCCTGCCAATCCAAAGGCTTTGGAAAAGGTGCGTAAAATTATAAGGTTCGGGAATTCCTGTAGCCGTGCTGCCATACTTTTGCCGGCAAATTCGTAGTAAGCTTCGTCGACAATGACGATTTTGTCCGTTCCTTCTAAGACAGCGATAATGTCTTCTTCTGAAAAGCAGTTGCCTGTGGGGTTGTTCGGGTTGCAGATCACGATAACTCTCGATTCTTCCTTGGCAGCCGCGGCTAGCAGCCCCGGTACGTCCAATCGATAGGTTCCTTTCTCTTCGAGAAGAGGTACATCGATAACTTTTCCACCAACATAACGGGTGGCCATGCCGTACATGACAAAAGTGGGATGGGAAATAACAGTGGCCAAGCCAGGCCCACCAAAGGTGAGTAGAATCAATTGGATCGCTTCATCGGAACCATTAGAGATAAGAATTTCTTCGGTGGAGCGACCTGTGTAGAGGCTGAGCGCATGACGTAGTTCTTTGGCTTCTGAATCGGGGTAGCGAGTAAAGGGATAGGTGGCGATTTCTGATTGTACGCGTTGAACATAGGATTGGGGCCAAGGGAAGGGATTTTCGTTGGCGTCAATTTTTACACCCTCTGGATATACCTTGGCTTGATACGGTACCATATCTCGAATATCTTGTCGAGCCCATGTAAGAGGGCTTTTCCTCTCCACTGGAACAATCCCTTCTTTCTTTTTGTGGCTTTTGTTGCGATTGATGGAAGCGGGTTTTTATTTCTTTTTCAAGCGTACTTGAATGGCATTGGCGTGAGCGTCTAGCCCTTCAACGGTGGCTAAGGCTATGATATCGTCGGCTGTTTTGGCAAAGCGCTCTTGAGAGTAGGCAATGACACTTGTTTTTTTCATAAAGGTGTCTACGTTTAAGGGAGAATAGAAACGAGCCGTGCCGCCTGTTGGTAAGACGTGGTTCGGTCCTGCGTAGTAGTCACCGACTGGTTCGGGTGAGTAAGGACCTACGAAGATGGCGCCGGCGTGGGTAAGTTTGCCGAGCAAAGCAAAAGGTTCTTGTGTTAATACTTCTAAGTGTTCTGGTGCATAGAGGTTGGAGACTTTACAAGCTTCCTCTAAATCTTTTACGATGATCACGGCGCCGTTGTCCCGTAAAGCCTGTACCATCACGTCTTGGCGTGACAAGGTGGCGAGTTGCTCTTCGATTTCTCTTTCAACGGCTTGAGCTAACTCTTGAGATGGTGTCACTAAAATGGCCGCAGCTCGAACGTCATGCTCGACTTGCGACAAAAAGTCTGCTGCTACATAAGCCGGTGAGGCTGTTTCATCTGCTATGACAAGAATTTCCGAAGGGCCTGCTAACATGTCAATGTCAACAGTGCCATAGACTTGCTTCTTAGCAATGGTTACATAAATGTTGCCAGGACCCGTAATCTTATCGACAGCTTTTACGCCTACGCCATAGGCGAGGGCCGCCACGGCTTGGGCGCCTCCCATACGATAGATTTCTGTAACGCCTGATTCAGCCGCTGCGACAAGGGTGTAGGGGTTGATAGAACCATCTTTTCCAGGTGGTGTCGCCATGACTATGCTTTTTACACCGGCAACTTGAGCCGGTATGGCGTTCATTAGCACCGAGGATGGGTAGGAAGCAAGGCCACCGGAACATATATGCCGACACGATCGAGGGGACGAATCAGTTGTCCCAAAATCGTCCCGTCCCTTTCTGGTTCCATCCAGGAAGGGCGCATTTGTTTTTCGTGATATTTTTTTATGTTGACCAATGCGCGGCGCAAAGCTTCTAAAACGGTAGGGTCCACTTTCTGGTAGGCTTCTTCAATTTCTTGCTCTGAAATGGCAAAGTTGGCTTCCGTAACGGTGGCGCCATCAAAGCGTTGTGTATAAGCAAAAAGCGCTTCCGTGCCTTCCCTACGAACTGTTTCGAGAATTTGAGCGACCTGAGAAGCAACGGGGCCTTCATCAAGATTTTTTTCTGCAGCAGCTGATCGGCTTCTGCAGAAGGATAGGCGATTCGGCGTATCATTTACGAACGGACCTCCTTATCTTTGACGATACTGCGCACACAGTCGACGAGAGGTTGTATTTTTTGGTGTTTCAATCGATAGGCTACGCGGTTGGCTACAAGGCGAGCAGTGGCACCAAAAATATCTTCAATTGCGACGAGTTGATTCTCTCGTAAAGTCCGTCCTGTCGATACAATATCTACGATCATGTCGGCCAGGCCTACAGCCGGCGCTAGTTCGATGTTGCCGTGAAGCTTGATCACTTCTACTTGCATACCCCGCTGGCGAAAAAAGTTTTCTGCTACGTAGGGGAACTTGGTGGCAACACGACGATGATTAAACTGGCTGAGGTCGCGGCCCTGCGCTGTTACTTCTGGTAAAGCGACGACAAAGCGACAATAGCCAAAGCGCAAGTCAACCAGTTCCATCAAGTCTTTGTCTTGTTCCACAATCGTATCTTTGCCTACAATGCCTAGATCAGCGGCACCATATTCTACAAAGGTAGGAATATCAGTGGGGCGACAAATGATATATTTCAGGCCTTCTACTTCATTGGTGAAGACCATTTTGCGACTATCTTCTTTTAATCCTTCTGTGCAAAGTCCTGCTTCTTGTAATAGATCGACAGAATCTTCGTAAAGCTTGCCTTTGGGTAAAGCAATGGTCAAAAAGTTTCTCATGAACTAGGCCTCCTCTTTGCTATCGTCGGGCTCTGTTTGAGGCGATGCTGCAAAGTAGACCACATTGCGGATACCTCTTTCGCGAGCGTAGGCTTTTAAGGCTTCTTCTTGTAGGCCTAAAACATCAATTTCCACGATAGAACCGCGTGCTCTCAGTCGTGCTGCTTTGCCTAAGATTTCAGGCAAGTTGTCGCCACCGAGTAATACATCTGGCATTGGGTAAGGTGATGGTTGATTAGAACGAGATAGGGCAAGCAAAACTCGCTCAAGACCAATGGCAAAACCAGTGGCGGGACTGTCAAAGCCCATTTGCGCTAGCAGTCGATCGTAGCGTCCGCCTCCGCAGATGGGGAAGCCTAGGCCTTCTGTATACCCTTCAAAAACGACGCCCGTATAATAGTCAAAGCCACGCAGGACACCTAGATCTAAGGCAATATAATCTTGCACACCATAAAGCGAAAGGGCTTCATAGACTTGGCGAAGATTCTCTAGGCCTTGGCGAGCTTTTTCATTGACGGCTAGAATAGAGGCTTCTTCTAAAACTTCCTTGCTTCCGTGGAAGGTAGGCAATCGAAGCAAGAGCTCAGCTTGATCTAGGTTAAGAGGATGATCGTCTAAAAATTCTTCTAAGCTGACAAAATCTTTTTTGGCGACCAGTCGGCTAATCTTCACTTTTTCTTCTGGTGACAGTGGTAACTCTTCCATAATGCCGTTGAATACGTCAATTTGACCGATTGATATCTGAAAATCTTCTAATCCGGATTCGCGCAGGGCTTCTACAGCCAGTGCTATCACTTCTGCATCGGCAAGGGGTCCCGGTGCTCCAATCAGCTCAACGCCTGATTGATAGATTTCTCGCTGTCGGCCTGCCTGTGGTTCGTCATAGCGAAAAACGTTAGCACCATAGAAAAGACGCTGTGGTAAGGGTTCTTTATAAAGACGAGAGGCAACAAGGCGTGCAATGGGTGTAGTCATTTCAGGACGCAAAACCATAATATGGCCTTTGCGATCGAAAAGTTGAAAAAGTCGACCGGCCATTTCTTCCCCTGTATCGATGGCAAGCACATCGAGATATTCCACCGTTGGCGTGATCACTTCCTCATAGCTCCATGACGTATAGAGCTGAGCCCATTTGTTCTCTAAAGCTCTCTTCATTTGTGCTTCCCCAGGCAAAAAATCTCGCATCCCTGCTGGAATTTGTAATAAGCTGCGATCTTTCGTCATAACGACGCCATTCCCTCCTCTTGATAATCCTAAAAGCAAAGATAAGACCATTGTATGGTTTCTATACCATTTCTACACGATACTTTTTCATTACATTACTTCATCTAGTTAAAGTGATATTTCTAAGCCTATCATGAAATTTTAAACGGTGTCAACGAGTTTTTTCTTTTCTCGAAGTCGTTGCAAAAGCAACTTGTAGCCATCGGCACCGTAGTGCAAAGAGCGCTTTACTCGTGATATGGTCGCTGGGCTTGCACCTGTTTCTTCTGCGATGTGGGTGTAGGTACAGTCTTTTTCAAGCATTTTGGCCACTTGTAAGCGTTGTCCTAGTGCTTTTAGTTCAGCGACAGTACACAAGTCTTCGAAAAAACGATAGCACTCTTCTATATTCTGAAGCTCCAATATGGCTTCAAAAAGCCGATCCAGTGATTCTTCTTGTAGTTTAGAAGCCACCAAGAAGCTCTCCTCCTATCGTAGCGTAGCGATTCAAGGCTTATCGTTAGTATAATGATTTTTTCAAGGTTCCTGCAACTAGAGAATTCTTTCTAGCAAGTCGAATGGCAGTTGAGCCTTTTGGCCTCTCTTTGATATACTATGGATAGCACTTGTGTCGATTTTTATGCTACTCTATGGGTAAGGTAAGAAAGGTAGGAATTTGTTTTGATTACTTTTGGATATTTTCTGAGCCCTACGCAATGGCTTTTGGTGCTCGCTCTGGTTCTGCTTTTCTTTGGTGCCAAGCGATTGCCTGAGATTGGACGAGCTCTCGGCAAAAGCTTAAAGGAGTTTAAGGAAGAAGTGACACCAGAAAAGACACCCGGCGACAAAGCCAAGGAAGTTGATGCTCGGATTGTTGAGGAAGAAAAGAAAAAAGAGCAATAATTTTTTCTGTTTTGCAAATGGCAAGGCAAAAGGCCTCTTCACACTATTATGGTGGTGAAGAGGCCTTTTCTGATCATTTTATACTTTTGGTAATTTTTCTAAGCTTTTAGCCAGTGCTTCATCGGAGTGTGGAATGTCGTTGAGTCTGCCTTCGAAGTAGGAATCATAGGCGCCTAGATCGAAGAGGCCGTGGCCGGAGAGGCAGAAGAGGATTGTTTTTTCTTCGCCTGCTTCTTTGGCTTTTTTCGCTTCGGCAATGGCAGAGGCGATGGCGTGGGCAGATTCTGGTGCCGGTACGATGCCTTCTGTGCGTGCAAATGTCAGCGCTGCTTCGAAGATGGCTTTTTGACCGTAAGCCTGCGCTTCAATAAAGCCATCGTGGAAAAGTTGGCTGACAAGAGGAGATTCGCCGTGGTAACGGAGGCCGCCGGCGTGGATGCCTGGTGGCATAAAGCTGCTACCGAGGGTATACATTTTCGTGATCGGTGTAAGCTTCGCCGTGTCTCCATAATCATAGGCAAAAGTGCCTTTGGTTAAGGTAGGGCAAGCGTCAGGTTCTACAGCGATAAAGCGAGTCTTCTTGCCTTGGAACATTTCAGGCATAAAGGGGAAGGCGATGCCGGCAAAGTTACTGCCACCGCCACAGGCTCCAATGACAATATCAGGGTAGGTATCAACTTGGGCCAGTTGGGCTTTTGCCTCTAAGCCGATAATCGTTTGGTGAAGGATAACGTGGTTTAAGACACTTCCTAAGGCATAATTGGTGTCTGGTCGAGATGCTGCGTCTTCCACCGCTTCTGAGATGGCAATGCCCAGGCTGCCTGTTGATTGGGGATTTTCTTCTAGCACATGACGACCGGCTGCTGTGCGCGTAGAAGGAGACGGAATCACTTCCGCTTCGTAAACTTGCATAAAAGATTTGCGATAGGGCTTTTGTTCGCAAGAGACTTTGACCATGTAGACGGTACATTCCAAGTCAAAAAACTTGCAAGCGAGTGATAAGGCACTGCCCCATTGGCCCGCTCCTGTCTCTGTAGCAAGTCGGGTGATGCCTGCTTTTTGGTTATAGTACGCTTGGGGCAAAGATGTATTAAGCTTATGGCTACCAGCGGGACTGGTGCCTTCGTATTTGTAGTAAATTTTTGCAGGCGTGTCAAGTAACTTCTCTAGCTGTGTCGCTCGATATACAGGCGTAGGGCGCCACATTTTATATAGTTCACGAACTTCTTCTGGAATTTCAATCCAGCGCTCCGTCGTTACTTCTTGCTTAATTAGCTCCATGGGAAAAATAGGTGATAAATCACCAGGTTCTATTGGCTGGAAGGTCTGTGGATTCAACGGTGGATCTAATGGTGTTGGCAAGTCTGCTTGAATGTTGTACCAGGCTTGGGGTATTGATTTCTCTTCAAGTATGATTTTTTTGGAATGAGGTAAACTCATGCTCAACTCTCCTCTCCTGTCTGCGCCTTGTGCTTGATTTTTGCACCAATAGAACGTCTTTGTATAGATGTACCACTCCATTGTAAGCTGAAATGATTCTATCAGACAAGCCCAGGCTATGGAAAAAGCTTATTCTTTTTTTCGATTCCATCGCAATCCTTGACGAAAGAGAGAAAAGGTTTTGTCCAACAAGTTTTCCATATTATCGCTTTGTTCTGTTTTTTCTGTATCTCTTTTTTCTATGTCTACTTTTTCTTCTTCTGTCAATTCTAGAAGCGTTGGCCTTGCAGCTTTTGCTTTGTCTTTCTTTTTGAGTTTTTGATTCTGCCCTGTCTCTTTTTGCAGCTTCATAAGATCTTGTCGTAATTTTTCCCGCATCGATTCTGACTTTTGGAGCTGTTCTTTTGTCATTTGCAATTCTTCTTCTAGCGTTGCCATGGCTACGGGAGAGTAAATGGCAAGCAATTCTTGGAGACGCTTGATTTCTCGCTGCATTCGTTCAATTTCTTCTTTGACGAGTAGATCGTGAATTTCCTCATAGAGACGGACTTTGCCTAAGACCAATTCTCCCTCTTCATCTTGATTGGCTTTGTCTGGGTTTTCTACACCATCTATGTCTTCTCGAAAGCCCAATCGACCTCGAAGCTCTCGATTTTCTTGCTCTAAGATAAATAGAAATTCGGCCAGTTGCTCTCGACGTTCTTCCGATCTTCCCAATTCTTGTGATAGGGCCGTTTTCTCTTCTTTAAGTTCTTCGAATCGTAGCGGTGATGCTTCTTGCAACCTTTGTTGGAGGCTTTTGACTTCTTTTTTGAGTCGATCACTTTCTTCTTCGAGCAAGGTGCGGCGGAATTCTTCTTGGCGACGCACTTTCTCTATTTCTTTCTCTTGCTCTAAAGGCTCTTTCGGCACTAGGCCGCCTGCTTCGAGAAGGGCTACTTTTTTTAGCAATTCTTCTTTTTCTTGTTCTAGTAAAAAAAGCTGCTCGTCGATAATGCGACGTCGTTCTTCTCTTTTTTGTAGTTCTTGTTCCTGCGCTTCTAGCTTTTCTTCTAGTTCTGCTACTTTTCTAGGTCCTATGGTGGCGACCGTTTCCTGAAGTTCTTCATTTTCCCGACGCAATCGACTAATTTCTTGAGCCAGTCGTCGACGATCTTTTTCTGCTTGTGCCGTAACGACTTCCCGAAGGCGAACTTTGTCTTTGGGACCTTTCCAGATCTGCCAGCAACGACGGATCAATCCTTGCGCTGCTTTGATTGGGTTGTCCATCCATTTATCGACCCAGCCAGCGCCAAAAGGTCTGACTCGCTCCTGTGGCTGTATTAAATATGTATACAGAGTCGTCTTTTTAAGGGCTTCTAAGAGTAGAGGCTGATCAAAAAGACATATATTGTCTTCTTCTTGCTGTAAGAGCAGAAGAAAATCGCCTCCCTTATAAGTGGCTTCTTCGATGGCTTTGGCCACTTGAGGCGCCTCATTCATATCGACGAACTGTTCTATGACAATAAAGCGACGCCCTTTGAGAAAAAGGTGACGCAGCCGAGGTAAAAAGTTATTGTTGCTACTGGCGACGATGTGCACTTTTACGGAGCCGCGACTGCTGTCGATGGGCCATTCCCTGTGCTTATGCCAGCCCACAAGACCTCGTCGAGCCAGTTCTCTTGCTCTTTCTGTTCTTGATGGTTCTATAACTGAAAAGTCTATTTCACGAACTTGTAACCATTCCAATCGTTTACCTTGTTTTGTAGAAGGCCAGAGAACGGGATAGCCTTTGGCTGTAACGACCTTGCCAGGGGCGCATTGTTTTGCCCACTGTTGGGGAATCATCCAGAGCATGGTTCGCCCTTCTTCGTCACGAACAAACCATAAAAAAGATTGTCCCACAGGATTTCGCTCCGGCAAAAGCTCCGCCTTGAGAACAAACTCACTTTGTTTTAAAGCTTCTGTTGATTCTTTTTCTAAAATGCGATTCATACCGTCTAAAAAGTTTTTTACTGTCTTCGGTTCATCCATTTTTTTCTCCACCTTTTTGACCTTGACTAGGACTGATTCGATGATGAAGTAATTATTTCCTTTCAGTGGTGATTCGTTATTTTTTGCCATGCCCTATGCGAGACTTTTAAGTAGCTAAAAAGGAAAAAAGGTAAAGAGAAAAAATCCTTAACTATACAAGCCCTGCCCTTGCATTCTTTCTACCATGATTTTTACTTCTTCTAACAAAATCTCCATGTTGTCTTCTACAACAGGGCTCAGCCCAAAACCTAAATCGATTCGTTCCGGTTCCATGCCAATGAGCCAGCCTTTGATGGCTTTTCCTTCTTTTTGATAGCGTGCAATCAGTTGTAGCAATGTTAATCCGTGCATGGAATAAGACCATTCGGTGTCTACAATTTCTTGTAGCGGCACTATATATACTGTCCCAGGTTCACCGGGACCTAATAGAGCATCAATAATAATGACTTGCCAGGATGTTAAGCATTCTTGCAGACCGTACCAGGCATCTGTTTCTGCTTTGACAAGTGTGAAATCTTGTACCAATTCTTCATTATCTTGCAAAGCTTCTTCAAGGCGCTCTACGGCATAGACGCCCAGTCCGTCATCTTGACAAAGAACGTTGCCTAAGCCGATGACTTTAATTGCTTTTGGGTTCAGAAGGCATTCCTCCTCAGTCAAGAATGGTAATCTTTTGGATTCCTTTGATCGTATGCACATGGGTTGCACAAGAAATACAAGGGTCAAAAGAGCGAACGATGCGGCCGATTTCTACAGGTTGATCGATCTTTTCAATCTTTGTTCCGACTAAAGCTTCTTCGAGTGGTCCTCTTTGCCCTTTTTCATCCCGCGGTGAGAGATTCCATGCCGATGGTGTGATAACCTGATAGTGGAAAAGCTTTTGGTTATCGATGATCAGCCAATGACCGAGAGCACCTCTTGTTGTATCGGTGAGGCCTATGCCTTTTGTTTTTTCTGGAATGGTATAGATGTCTTGTGGTGCTTCCTGAAGAGCTATCTCTTCCAGCAGTTGTTCCATCACCATGATCACTTGTAAGACTTCTAAAGCTCTCGCAATGGTCCGATCCATCATAGATATCTGATAGGGATAGTGACCGCTGATGATTAAACGAGCCAACGGTCCTACTTCGCAAGGATATCCTTCATAACGAGGTGCTTTGGACCAACTGTATGCTTTTTCTTTTTCTGTGTCAGGGATGGTTGTTCCTTCTATAGGCCTTTCTGGCTTACCATCTTGATACCAGCCATAGCGGAGCGATTCGGTTATTTTGTTCTTGTTAATTCTTTTTTCCTTTCCTTTATAAGGTAAAAATGCTGCTTCTACATATCTGTAGGATTTTTGAATTTCTTCTTTTCTACGAGCTTCTATTTCTTTGCTGCTTCTCTCAAATAGACCAAAACTGAGAAGATTGCCATAGCCTCTGCCTATATGGAAGTAGTCGTCATAGTAGCGGGCTAAGGTATACACATCGGGGATCATTTTCTCGATGGTAAAACGCTTGATCTGATCCAAAAGAGAGCGAAATTTTATTACTTTGTCAATGGTTGGATGAACAGTCAGTCCGCCAACAAAGATGCCATGATCATGAGGCGCTTTACCACCAAAGATAGCGAGCATTTCGTGTGCTTTTCGGCTGATCGAAAAGGATTCTAGGTAATGGTCTACTAGAAGATCATTTTCTTTTTTTGGCAATCGCAGATCTTGATGATTTTGTTCTCCTTTTTGAAAGAGACATTGTGCTTCCGGTAGCTTTATAAAGTCTGGCATTGTATAGAGGTATAAGTGCCGGAGATGATTTTGTAAAAACTCGCAGCCATGGACCAGGTCACGCAGAGCTCTTCCTTGTTCGGTAATGGTAACTTTAAGCGCCTCTTCTAGAGCTAGCGAAGAAGCGACCGAGTGGGCTGTAGAGCAAATACCACAGATGCGCTGGGTAAAGTATATAGCATCAAGGGGATTTCTTCCTTGCAACATGATTTCAAAACCACGAAATAACAAACTGCTGCTTTTGGCTTCTACAATGGTATGACCTTCTATGTATACTTCTATCTCTAAAAAGCCGCTCAATCGAGTCACGGGGTTAATGATTTTTCGAAGTGCCATCTTTATTTCCTCCTTTTATTGTTTTCTTTGGAGGCCTCCGTAGAAGTGGCACTTCTTTCATATTGTACAAAAGGCGATGTGCCGTCTGGAAAAGTTCGGTGTGCACAACCGATGCAAGGTGTGTTAGCACCAATAGGCCAGTTAAGATAGCTATTCCATTCTCTTGTGGGGCAATCTGTTCTCGTAATGGGGCCTCGACAGCCCAGGGCGATCATGCAGGTCTGTTCTCCCAATTGTCTGGCGAAAATTCTTTTCTCAAAAAAGCTTCGGCGTGTACAGTTGTCATGAATGGTAAGGCCATAGAACAAGATAGGTCGGTTTTCACTGTCTAATGTTGGCGAAGTGCCGTAAAGAATAAGATAGGCCAATGTACCGAGAAACCAATCAGGGTGACTGGGGCAACCGGGTAAAGATATGACATCGCTTCGTATATTTTGCAGCGCTTTAATGACGCTAATAGAACCACTCGGGTTGGGGTGGGCGGCTGATATGCCTCCGTAGGTTGCACAAGTACCGACAGCAATTACGCTTTTGGCCCGTTGACCGAGGTATTGAATCGCTTCCATGGCGGAGATAAGGCGACCCTGGTAGCGACCGATGCTATTGTATTGCTCATCTTTTGTCGTGACGGCACCTTCTACGGCTAGAATAAATTCATCGTCTGCTGTTGTGAAAAGTTGCTTCATGGCTTGATCGCCTTCTGCTGTCATGAGGCTGTTGTTGTAACAAAGATCGATTTGCTTTTGTAAGAGCTCTTCTAAACCTGGATCGATGCCATTTAAGAGAGAGATGATGTTACCAGCGCAGCCGGTCAACTCCAGCCAGATGAGTTTTTTCTTTTTCTCGCCTTCTCTTGCTTTGGATTTCCACTGTTCTAACAGATTGTTAGCAGCTTCTTTTCCCTTTTCTCTTCTTTTTTCTTCCCTGGGGCTTGCAATTGTAACTTTCATCGTCAAGCCTCCTTGCTTTTTATGCAAAAGCTCGTTCTTATTTTTGCTTAGACTAACAGACCGACTCGTGGCAATCGTTCTAAAATATCTTGTCTCCCACGATGACAGCGCTGGAAGGGCTCTGTTAGATTTTGACCTGCTAATAGTTGAAAATGCGTTGCCGCTTCCCAGGTTGGTTCCTTTGTTACATCATAGACAATGCCGTCAATGGCAATATAAGCAGGTCGTCCTTCTCGACCGTCATACTGCTTTAGTGCTTCTGCCGTAAAAGTCTGCTCTTTTACTGGGAGAGGGTTCTTTTGTCTTACATATTTTTTTCTTATTCTTTTCCATATCTTTTTTAGCAACTTCTATCACCTCTATAGACTATACTTTGATTTTTTCTGCTTTAGCTCTTTCAGAGGTAATATTTTTGTGGTATTTATTTCTAGTTAATAAAAGAAAAAACCAGGACCGATCGATGATTCCATCTGTCCTGGTAAGATAAGCACTCTTTAATGAAGGTTTTTTGGTTTTTTCAAGTACCACAAAAGGTTCGATAAGGTTCCTTAGACGGTTCTGGTCCTGTTGCGTACTCGCTGTGCTCTGGGCTGTGGCCATAGGGGTTTGATAGTACTGCAAGGAGCTTCTCCATTACGCTGTAGTCTCCTCGCTCTACTGCTGCTTCAAGAGCTTCTTCGACTCGATGGTTGCGAGGAATGACGGCGGGATTGCTCTTTTGCATAAGTTCAAGTGAAGAAGCTTTGGATTCTTCTTGTCTCTCCAACCGAGCCTGCCAAGACTTATGCCATGACTCAAATTCTGTCGTTTTAAAAAGGGCGCTCTCTGCAGGCTTGTCGAAAGACAAAGCTCGGAAGGTATTGGTGTAGTCGGCACTATATTTTTCCATCATACTGAGGAGGCCTTTGATAAGCTCCTTATCTTCGGGCTCTTCCTGAAATAGGCCTAATTTTGCTCTCATGCCAGCGTTCCAGTTGCAGTGGTATAGATCAGCAAATTCTGAAATTGCCTCTTGTGCTACCTTGACAGCCTGCTCCTCTTCCTCATCTAGCAGGGGCAACAGGGTTTCAGCAAATCTCGCCAGGTTCCAAGCTGCCATATGAGGTTGATTGCCATAAGCATAACGACCCTGGCGGTCAATAGAGCTAAATACCGTGGCTGGATCATAGTGATTCATAAAGGCACAAGGGCCATAATCGATTGTTTCTGCACATATGGTCATGTTGTCTGTGTTCATAACACCGTGTATAAAGCCAACGAGCTGCCATTTGGCAATCTGCAGTGCTTGACGCTTACTTACTTCTTGCAGCAAATAAAGGTACGGGTTCTCTTCTTGAGCGCCTTCAGGAAAATGTCTTTGTATGGTGTAATCAGCAAGCCTTCTAAGATCGTCGGGCGTGCCCCAGTTGGCAGCGTATTGAAAAGTACCGACTCGCAAATGACTCGAAGCGACGCGGGTAAGAATTGCACCTGGAAGCTTTTTTTCACGGAGTACGGACTCACCCGTTGTTACGACTGCCAAGCTGCGAGTCGTCGCAATCCCAAGTCCATACATGGCTTCGCTGACAATGTATTCCCGTAGCATGGGTCCTAAAGCCGCTCGACCATCGCCTCCGCGAGAATAGGGTGTTATACCAGAGCCTTTCAGTTGAATATCAAAGCGCTCTCCTTCAGGCGTGATCTGTTCGCCCAGCAATAGGGCCCGACCATCACCGAGCATGGTAAAGTGTCCGAATTGATGGCCAGCGTAAGCTTGCGCCAAAGGCATAGCGCCTTCAGGAGTCTTATTGCCAGCAAGCAAGGCTACACCGTCTTGACTTTGTAAGTCCTGCACGTTCAAGCCTAGGGATCTTGCCAATGATTCGTTACAAATGATTAGTGCTGGCGATTCTACAGGCGTTGGCTCGATGCTGGAAAAAAATGTTTTCGGTAGGCGAGCGTAGCTGTTGTCTAGGTTCCAACCTCTTTCTGTTGTTTTTTTCTCTGTCATTCTATTTCCTTTGCTTCGTCTTTTTTGTTTGATTTGCAAATAGTTTTCGCTAAGCTACGAAAAATATTGCAGTAGCTTGCTGGTTTTAATTTCAAGGATTTGCTTCCGATTTTCGTAGCAAAAATATCCTTATATCTGAAAAAAGTCGTGCACCTTTTTGAGTTCTTCGCTAATTGGAATTCCTTGGGGACAGTGGGGCTGGCATTTGCCACAGGCTTTACAGTTAAGAGCCTGCTGTTCTGGTTTTACCCAAGCATGATATAGCTGTTTGTGTTTTTCTATTGTTTCAGGATTGCCAAATTTGTAATAATCGTTGTAGCGGGTAAAGTTAGCAGGAATGTTGACACCAAAAGGACAGGGCATGCAGTATCCGCAATTGGTACAGTCTACTTTAGTACGAGCTTTATAGACTTCTTTTACTGTATCGACAATGGCGATTTCTTTTTCTGTTAGAGAATTTGCCCTTCCTTCTTTGGCTACCTCGATGTTTTCAATCACTTGCTCCATCGTCGTCATACCACTTAAGACAACGGCTATTTCTGGTTGATTCCATAGCCAGCGCAAGGCCCATTCAGCGGGCGTTCGCTGCTGATCGGCCTGTTGAAAAGCTTGTAAGGTCTCTTCAGGTAAAGGATTGACGAGCTTGCCTCCTCGTAAAGGCTCCATAATAGCAATTCCCAATCCTTTGCTTGCTGCGTAGTCGAGGCCTTCTTTGCCGGCTTGATAGGTTTCATCTACATAGTTATATTGAATCTGGCAGAAAGACCAGTCATAAGCGTCAACGATTTTCTTAAATAAGGCTACACGATCATGGAATGAGAATCCAGCATAACCAATTCGTCCATCAGCAATGGCTTGATCAAGAAATTGAGTCACTCCCAACTGTTCTACCCGAGGCCAAGAAATTGCATTTAGAGAATGGACAAGATAAAAATCAATTTTGTCGGTCTCGAGTCGCTCTAATTGCTCATTCAAATACCGATCCATGTCTTCTCTCGTTTTGATGAGCCAACTCGGTAATTTGGTCGCTATCTTAACCTTTTCTCGATAACCCTCTTTCAAGGCTTTCGCTAGGAAAGGTTCGCTCTTCCCCGCCTTGGCCATGCCTGTGCCATGGTACGGATAGGCAGTGTCAATATAATTAACGCCTTGATCAATGGCATAGCGAATCATTTTGATTGCTTTTTCTTCATCGATATCGGCAGGATCAGACCCGATAATCGGCAGTCTCATACAGCCAAATCCAAGTATGGAAACCTGTTCCTTCGTTTTGCCAAAGTTGCGGTATAGCATTGGAAACCCTCCCTGATATTTCTTTCTATTTTCCATTGTTCCGATAAAAAAGTAGCAGCGGCAATACTGTAATAAGTCCACAAATCAGATACATCGTGGCAAGGCCAACCATTTCCGAAAGCATGCCTAAGATAATGGAACCAAAACCGATACCAAGATCAAAGGCACTGAATAAGGTTCCATTGGTAGCACCACGACGATGCGGTTCAACGCGATTAATGGCAATTGCAAGGATAGATGGTTGAACAATACCAAAACCAAGTCCCATAAACAAAGCAGAAAGAACAAAAAGGGTCATTCCTTGGGCCATAAAAAGCAAAAGAAATGAGAGTAATAGGGCTACAAAGCCAACTGTCATAATTCGCTGAGGCCCTTCTCTGTCAAAAATCTTGCCAGCAATGGGACGAACCACCATCAAAGCAACTGCATAGATTAGAAAATAGGTGCCTGCGTTAACAATGCCGATTTCTTTGCCAAAAAGGGTGATAAAGGAGACAATGCCTCCGTAGACAAAGGCGGTAAAGAACATAATACCTGATAAAGAAAGTACTCGACGCTCGAAAAAACTGTCAATAGAAATTGTTCTTTGAGACTTCCTAGCTTCCTTGGCACTGGCGGTCTTCTCTGTCTTGGTTGCTTCTTCTGTTTTTTCCGCCTGATCCTCTGTGCTTGTCAAAGGTTTTTCTAGATTCGTTGATTTTTCTAGACTTGGCTTCGCATGAACGTCCTGATAGGAAAGAGCCGTCATGGCAAAAAAAGCAAAAAGAGCCAGTGCAAAAGCAGAAGAGAAAAGAAAGCCAAAACCGGCTTGGTCTAAGATATACAAGCCTAAAAGAGGCCCCACGGCCATAGCAAGTGTATTCGATAGCCCGTAATAGCCAAGGCCTTCGCCTCTGCGTTTTGGTGGAATCACGTCAGCCGCTACTGTTCCTGTACCTGTGGTCGTAAAGCCCCAGGTCAATCCGTGCAAAGCCCGCAAGATAAAAAGCGCCACAATGGCTGTGACAAAGTGATAGGCAATGGTAGCGAAAGAGAAAGCGAGCAAAGCAAGGAGTAAAACTTTTTTTCTGCCGATCTGATCGAGTAAATAACCAGCAAAAGGCCTCACTAAAACGGCTGTCAAAGATAGGATCCCGATAATATAGCCTACATGACTTTCATTGCCCTGAAGGTTTTCTGTAACGAAAATGGGCAACGTAGGCAGTAAAAAATAAAAACTTGTAAACATGAACAAGTTTGCTACACAGATCAAGATAAAATCTTTGGTCCAGAGTTTTTCTGGATGATTATGATCCATATGGGTATACCTTCTCCCTATTAAGTACAGATATGCTTTTTTTAGAGCCCTTGTTTATGTTAGTGTGAAAACGTTGGCAAAGTTTGGTGGTGGGGGCAGTCGTTTATCATTCCTCCGAACGGACTCATCCCACGCCATGAGCGGCAGCAAGCCTGCGTGATAGGCTGAGGTCTGAAGTCCTCTCTCCGGAATGATAAACGCCTGCCCCAGGTACATCTTGCTGGTTGTGACTGAGTTTTGGCCTATTGCTTTTTGCTATTTTTTCTCATTATAACACAAATGCTTCAATTAAAATGTCAGAACTAGTAAGAGGTACTTGACAGGCTTTTTATTAACCTACTGATGGCGCAACGCTTCAATGGGATTCAGTTGCGCTGCTTTGCTAGCAGGATAGACGCCAAAAAGAATTCCTACAAAGAAAGAAAAGAAAAAAGCGTAAAGAATGGGACGCAAAGTCACCATCGTCGCTAGAGGTGTAAAATAATCGACGATCTGCGCTACGGCCAGTCCAAAAACAATGCCCATGATGCCACCCAATAGACTGAGTGTTACCGATTCAATAATAAATTGCTGTAAAATAGCGCCTTTTGTAGCGCCAATGGCTTTGCGCACACCAATTTCTCGTGTCCGCTCTGTTACCGAAACAAGCATAATATTCATAATTCCAATGCCGCCGACAAAAAGGCTAATGGCTGCAATGCCTGCTAGCAATCCTGTCATCAGTCTTCCAATCTCTTCAGCGGCGTTTAAGATTTGAGATTGCGAACTAATCTGAAAGAAAATAGGTTCTGTGGGCGGCACATTTTTTTGGACACGCAATACTTGTTCTACTTCACGGTGGGCTTGTTCCATCACTTCGGATGAGCTAGCTGAAACAAATACAGCGTTCATTTCTTGAATATGAAAAAGCCTATCCATGGCTGTAGTAATCGGAATAATCACACGATCGTCTTGGTTGGCATAACCCTGGTTGCCTTCTTCTTCTAAGATACCAATGACGGTAAAAGGTGTTTGATTAATTTCAATAACTTGGCCGATGCCCTCATTTTCATAAGATGCAAAAAGTTTTTCTGCCACTGTGGCACCAAGGACTACCACGTTTTGTTGGCGCCTTACATCCAAGCGGTTAAAAAAACGGCCTTCTTCAATGGCACTGTTACGAACGTCTATATATTCTGATGTCGTACCTTCAATAACCGTTGTCCAGTTTTCACTGCGCCAGAGAATCTGTCCCTGGCGACGCACTTGTGGTGCTACAGCATTGACGATATCGATTTCTTCTAAAGCGGCTGCATCATCTAACGTAAGGTGGTTGCGGCCTTCTGCTAGTTCTCGTTGTTCGGACGGGACCATACCCGGTGTAACGATAAGCAGGTTGCTTCCAAGGCTTTCTATGCTTGCAGTGATGCGAGAAGACGTTCCTTGACCTAACGAGACCAGTGTTATAACAGCCGCAACACCGATCATAATACCTAAAGTCGTTAAAAAAGAGCGCAGCTTGTTTCCTTTCAAGCTGCGCAAAGATAGTTGTAATGAATCAAAAAAACTCAAGGCCTTCACCTCTTATCTTCTACAATCTCTCCGTCTCGGAAAAGGATCAGCCTCTGGGCGTACTCTGCAATCTCCGCTTCATGAGTTACTACTAAAATGGTTTTTCCTTGTTCGTGAAGGCTTTGGAATATTTCCATGATCTCTACGGTAGTGCGACTATCTAAAGCACCCGTCGGTTCATCGGCTAGTAGCAATAGGGGATCATTAACGAGCGCGCGGGCAATGGAGACCCGCTGTTGTTGCCCCCCTGACAGCTCTGTGGGGCGATTTTGCATACGATGAGCCAATCCAACTTTCTCCAAAGCTTCTGCTGCTTTTTCCCGTCTCTCTTGTCGCGATAAACCGCTATAAAGCATTGGAAGCTCTACATTCTCTAGGGCTGATAGTTTAGGTAGCAAGTTAAAGCTTTGAAAAACAAAGCCGATTTTTTTATTACGAATGGCTGCTAGCTCATCATCTGAAGCTTTTGCAATGGGTTGATTGTTAAGATAGTAATGGCCTTCTGTCGGTTGATCAAGGCAACCGATTACATTCATCATTGTTGACTTGCCCGAACCAGAAGGGCCCATAATCGCTACAAATTCGCCTTCTTCAATGGACAAATTAAGTCCATTAAGGGCAAAAATTCTTTCTTCACCGGTTTGATAGATTTTATTTAGATTCTCTAGGAGAATCAGTGGTTTTGTTGCACTTGTATTTGTTGTAGCAGTTGTTATCATTTTTTATCTCCTCAGAAGTCCCAGATAGAAGGTTTATTTTTTTTGTCATCTTTTTTCGGCATTGTAACTATGACTTCTTGTCCTTCTATGAGACCAGAGGTGATTTCCATTTTGTCTGTGCTAAACAAACCGACTGTAACAGGCTGAAAGATCGGTTGGCGTGATCCTTGATCGGCTGTGACGATATAAACGCCATCTTGCCCTCCCTCTTCTACAAGGGCTCTCGAAGGCAAGTAGAGTACATTGTCTCGCGTTGCAATCGTAATCATGGCATTAACAGTCATGCCTGGCTTTAGCAAAGCTTCTCCATCTACAGAAAGAATGACTTCGTACATGGTAACGCCATTACGTAAAGTAGGCTCTGGTGAAATGCTTAAGACTTTGCCGTAGAATTCTGCATCGGGATAGGCTGTACTTGTATAGAGGACATCCATAGCACCTTGAATTCTGCCAATATCACCTTGACTGACATGAGCTAGGACTTGCAATGTTTCACTGTTGGCATCGTTCAAAACAATAAATGGCCGTCCTCCCACAGGAAATTCACCGACTTTGCCGTTCACTTGTACAATCATGCCGTCAATAGGCGCTCGTAAGGTCAATTTATCGAGGTGAATCCTTTGTTGCTCGTAATGAGCTCTTGCTTGAGCGACAGCACCTTCTGCAGCTTGAACGACTGCGCCGTCGGGAGGTGCTTTGAGTTGTTCTAGTTGCGCCATAGTCGCTTCATAACTGGCCTGGGCTTGTTGCAAACGATTTTCAGCTTGATCAAGCTGTGCCTTGGCTTGGCCTCGATCCTCGTAATTCTTAAGGGCTATTTCTTTGTTTTTCTCTGCTGATCGAAGTGTTGCTTCTACTTGATCGACGACGGCCTTGGCTTGATCAACGGCCGCCTGCCCCTGTGCCAGTTGATTTCGATCAGGACCTCTTCGTAGATCATCAAGCTGTTTCTCTGCATTGGCCAAGGTCACTTGCGCTTGATAGCGTGTTCGCTGAGCTTCTGCGATAATCTCTTCAGAAGCTTCTGCTGCAATGGCTTGATTGAGCTGTTCTTGTGCATGTTGATACTGACTCTGCGCTGCTTGTACCGTTACTTCCTGGGCGTAAATCGCCGAAGAAGAAGGGCCTTGTTGCATGGCTGCTAGTTTTGCTTTGGCACTATTTAAGCCGGCTTGAGCAGAGCGAAGTTGGATTTTGGCTTGCTCTATCTGATTTTCTGCATTCATAACCTGCTGGTAGGCTTGTGAACGATCTTGAAACAATATTTGCTGATTATCATAATCTTTTTGAGCACCTGCTACAGCCACTCTTGCTTTTTCTACATTGGCTTTTTGGACAGCAATGGCTTGTACGCTAGCACCTTCTCTGGCTTGCGCAAGACGTGCTTCCGCTGCTAGCAGATTTCCCCTTGCATGAGCCACTTGAGTTTGGGCTACACTGTTGTCTAAGGTGGCCAGTACTTGTCCAGCTTGCACCATTTGACCTACTTGCACTTGCACAGATGTAATCTGGTTCGCTCCACTTAGAAAACTTAAGTTTAACTGTGTTGGCACTTGCACCGTTCCAGAAACAGCTACAGTTTCTGTTACATTACCTCGTTCTACAGGTAAGACTTGTGCCTCTTTCTCATTTGTCGATAGGGGAGCCCAACTGGCATAGACGGTATAAGAGCTTCCTATCATCATTGCAATTATTGCAAGTAGAAGGAGTACTTTTTTATTCTTTTTATTAAAGAAGACAGCAAATCGATTGGCAAACATGCTAAAACCCCTTTTCGAAACACTTTTCCACTGTTTTCACCTTATTTATAAGGAAATTGTAACGGATCTTACGAGCGATGACCATTGATGATTGGTGGCAATCTATGTAATGATTTCCTTCTTGGCTCTTAACGCTCTTGCCATGATTTACTTTCTTTTTCACAAGCTTGGAAAAAGCATTGACAAAGTTGCAAAATAGGTTTAATATAGTAATTGAAATTGGTTATCATTCACTAAGTAATAATCATCAGGAGGAAGTAGCAATGTTTAAGGATTATTTCGTAGACGAACACGCACAGGAGAAAATTGAAAACACTAGAAAGCTCATCATGGAATCAGGTCTATTTGATCGTGACGCTGAATTACCCCCTGCTAAATCACTAGATATGTAAGATATCCCTTTATTTGATAATGCCTTCTAATACCCTTGGAGTAGGACTTTATTAAAAAATAATAGGATCGCAATTAAGCCCACGGCACTTTTATAGGCCGTGGGCTTCGGGGTTTAATCTGTGGGGTTTAATTCTGTAGGCTTCTATCTTTAGGCAATTTACAATATAAAACTCGATTCTGATTCCCTATTACTGGAACTGGATTGCATTTTCATTTCTAGTCACTGGTTGATCGTAGGCATTGTGTCCTGTTTCGAGCATCTCATTTTCTACATAAAAAGACACCGCATCATAGTCGGGCAACTCGGTAAAGGTGTTGACAATAGCATTGATGGCGAGAAACTCAGAGGCGCTGCCACCTAGATTCGCAAAGCCTTCATTGAAGTTTAGCGAAAGAATCTTACCTTCTATTGTATAGTCAATCAGTTCGGCGTCTGTCGGTAAGACGGCTCCGTATTCACCTGGTTTTTTCAGTTCTTCGAACAACGCTCGAATCAAATCTTCTTGCTCTTCAATTTCTCTTTCAACGCGATTTAAGTATTCTGCTTCCTGATCAGCAAAGTACAAGACAACTTGAATGGCTTCTTCTGACAATTGTTCTTGTACTGGCTCTTGGCTCTGATTGCTTCCATTATCGGTACTATTTCCTGTACAACCCACGAAAAAGATCATCGATAAAACCAAAAAGAGAGCTCCTAGAAACAGTTTTTTTCTTGTCACGCAAACATCTCCTTTGTATGTAAAATTTTACCCTGTTAAACTTCAGCAATGTCGTCTAACAGGGTTGTAAGCGATTGATAGATACTTTATTCGTTTCCAGATTCTGTGGCAGAGACGATTTTGTCAAAGGCACTTTTCTCTTCTTCAAAACGTCCTGTCAGTTCACCAAGCAATGCACTTGCTTGTTCTAGCAAGCGTAATACTTCATCTACTTTTTCATTTTCTTGGGGCTGAAACTGCGTTGTTACGGATTCTTGAATGGCCAAAATCGCTTGATCAGCCAGTTCTAAGGATGCTTCTTGTGTTTCTTTCACTTTTTTTCTCCTTTTCTGTTCACCAAAGTACAATCATAGGATAGTACAAAAGCGAAAGACTTTCAAGCTACCCTTTGCTAGGGTACAGAGGTACTTTTTATATCTCTTGTTACTATCTTCCTTTTTGTTGCACCGAAAGTCGTTGCACATCGTGATGAACATGACTAATGCCTGTGAATATAGATAATAACTATGATTTATTTAATGACGATATTCTCCTGACTCGCACCGGGCCTCCACTCGATCTCGATTTCGAATTTTTCTTTTTCACCCTTGGTCTCATACTTTAACTCTAATTGAGTTCGGCCGGCTGGGCGTATCAAAAATTCTTGTCCGCCTTGTTCAACTTGGAAAGACCCTTCCTGTGAAAGCTTGTCTGCAATCAAACGCAAAAAATCAGCAATCTCTTGTACAGATAATTGTGACTCACTCTTATAATGGACCACTTCTCTAGCCATAAAAATCACTCCTTACTTGCTCTGTCGCCAAAAGTATTGACTGGTCACAGCTTGTAATAAGGTGTTTTACTTAACTTCTTACCCAAGGTTGTCAAGTTATAACAATCTGTCTTGAAGTTAAGGAGTTACTTTGAGTTCATTATAACTTTTGCTTAATTGATTGACAAGAAAAATAAAACAAAAAAGCTTTATGCTATTACAATCATAGCATAAAGCTTTTGCTTTTAATTTGGTGCGAAAGGAGGGACTTGAACCCTCATGGAGTTACCCACACGCCCCTCAAACGTGCGCGTCTGCCGATTCCGCCACTTTCGCATTCTCTATGGAGCCACTGGCCGGGATTGAACCGGCGGCCTTATCCTTACCAAGGATACGCTCTACCGACTGAGCTACAGCGGCATAAATGGCGCGCCCGGAGAGATTCGAACTCCCGACCTGCTGATTCGTAGTCAGTTACTCTATCCAGCTGAGCTACGGGCGCATTGTGTATGGAGCGGAAGACGAGATTCGAACTCGCGACCCTCGCCTTGGCAAGGCGATGCTCTACCACTGAGCCACTTCCGCGTATTTTCTCGTTTGTTGTCGTCGTTCGTTTCCCCTGACGACCTCTATATTTATATCATACCCGAAAATAAAATGCAACCCTTTTTCTTAAAAATTTTTCGGAATTACCTCATTCGATAGCTCTATAGGAACATGACCCCGTCTCTTTTTTTGCTTGATTGTGATGAGTATGGGCCTTATAGAACCGGCTTCGTCTAAAGAGGGCAAATACTGTACTGTAAAAGATTCAATCCCTGAGGCAAGTGGCTTAATATCGTTGCCATGCCGCCTTTGCAGATTTCCGTTGCTATCGAGATAATAACTCACTCTTACCCAGCCTGAACTTGGCTGAAATACATCGCAGTAAATAACGCGATGGTTCGGAATACTAATGTCTTGTCCTTTGTGGATATCCTGACTAATCCAGTGCAAAGCCCAGCGAGCATTAGAAAGTCCATCATAGTGATAGGCTTGCTTCTGCGACCGTTCCAGAGATAGTAGAAGCAACTTCGTAGCTGTTAGGCCGAGAAAGACAAAGAGTAGGGCAACAAAAAGAATCTCGATTAAAGTAAATCCTGCATTTTTGTTGTTTTTTCTATGTTTTTTTTGATTCATTGTAACGTTCCCATGGTACTACCTCGCGATTTGTAATTTTAGTTTTTTTGTTTCTACCCTTTATTAAATGGGACAAAGTCTATTCGTCTATTCTCTATATTTAATCGGGTGAACCTGGCGGTGTTTTCGAGATTCGGACTCGCCCGTTTCGAGAAAGAATGACGTGCCGAAAGTGACCTCGCTCATTTCGTAGTGTAATCGTGCCTCCTAACACAGGGTTGCTTGATCTTCCGTCGATACCAAAGGTACTTAGATCGCGTCTTACTAGAAAAGTTGTGGAGTTGATAACTACGCCCGAAGGTAAATATTGTATGTAGATAATTTGGCTGCCCCTGCCTCTTACATCATATCGATTGCTGCCTTGATGAAAGTAAATGGAGTGATGCTGCCTATTTTTTACAGTTTGTTCTCGAGCCCAGAGCATATCTTTTTGAACTTGCCGCGCGGCCATTTGAAGGCGATACTCTGAAAGGCTGTTGTGGAGCGTAGGTACTGCCATCGATAGTAAGGCCATGAGTAGGGCTAGAACAATGAGTATCTCAATGAGGGTAAAGCCTTTTTGACTGTAGATTCTATTCTCTTTGATTCTATAAGCTCTATCTTTTTGGATTTTATTCATATTTGCTTCTAAGCTCATGATAGACAAGGTCCTTCCATCCTGCATCAGGCTTGCTCAGAGATAACTTTCCTTCTAACTGATGTTCGCCTCCACCGTGCGCTGAACGGGCTATGGCAGTAACGACTAGATCTATTGGGTTAAATCTATTGGGATGTAACGATAGATTCACCGTAACAGTGATCATGTGCGCGCCTTGGGGAAGCAGAAAAGGAGAAAGATGGTTTTCTAAGAAAGTCTGTAGGTCTTGTCCGTCTAAGTGCTCATTGTCCTCCTCTTCTAGTGAGGCGTAGTTTCGTACGAGTGCGTAGGCTGATTCAAGGCCTGCTTCCGCACTCTGGTAAAGTTTTTTTGTTTCTTTTTCTGTCAGAACAGAGGTCATGCTTTGACTTCCTAGCATAAGTATGTTCGTTGTAATCAGGAATAGAAATAGTATCATAAAGAGTACATAGGGCAAGGCCATGCCTCTTTGATTGTTTATCCTGCCTATCCTTTGTAAGCCATCCCTTACCGCCTTGATACTCGACTTACCAGTTGCACTTCTTGACCGCTTTCGTTCCATACTCTCACCGTCACTTCGTAAAGTTCCCAAGTTGAATCACCTATGGAAACAGGTCTTAGCGCTACTTCGTACTCAAAGTTATCGTACTGTTGCACTGTCTCTGGTACTGTATCCTTTGCCTCACCTTGTAGTTTGATCGAGGCTTTCTTGTGTTGGAGAATCGTGCTGGCAATATACAGTGCTTTTATTTCTTCTTCGCTATACTTTTCTAGCTTTTCACCAACATGCAAGGCTTTGAATAGGGGTGTTACGACCAGCAATAGAAGGGTAAAAGCAATCAGGATCTCGATCAAAGTAGTGCCTTTTTGATTTTTAAGTGGTTTCAATAGGAGTTTCATTTTTTACCCTTCTTTTGTCTGGTGGTTGGTTAGGGGGAAAAGCAATTAGTCAAAAGCGGTTTTTATCCTGCCCTGATTGACAGAGAAATTTACAGTTATATCGTCAGATGCTGTATCATCTCCCGTGTCTTCAATGCCATCAGGTCCTTTAGAAGTAACTGTTACTCCAGACGAATCGAGTTTGTATATATAAAGGTTGTTCCAAGGGTCTATATAGCCTCCATCATCCTTTGCTTGGTCTTCAGTTACATTTAGTTTATAGTCGAGCATATTGGTTGCATCGATTTCTTTTTCATTCGGCAACCTATTGTATTCCAGATAATATTGCTTTACCACAGTCTCAATCGCTAGAAAGTCGCTCTTTACGCCAGCCATTTGGGCTTTAATAGGAACGCCCCCGATTTTTGGGACAATCACAACAAGCAAGATACCAATGACAGCGACGACGATGATCAGTTCAATGAGAGAAAAACCTTTGTTGTCTTTTAACACCTTTTTTAACATGGAATATAGTTCCTTCCTATAATTTATTTGTGAAATAACTAAGCAGTCAGTGTCAACCAGGGGACTGGAAAAACCTATCCCTGATTTTTTTATGTCTTTTTGTTGTCCGTCGTCGCAAAAGCACTTCGCTTGTTTTTTGATACCTTCGTTAAGGCACAATAACATCGATGACTTCAAACATGGGTAAAAGCATGGAAAAGACTAAAAATGTGACCATAGTGCCCATAAAGACCATTAAGAGGGGCTCCAAAAGTGTAGAAAGCCGTTCTGACTGTTGCATACATTCTTTGTCATAAAAATCGGACAGTTGAATTAATAAAACATCGAGAGAACCTGTTTCTTCCCCAACCGACACCATATTCGTCAATGAAGAAGGCAAATAACCGGCTTGTTCCAAGGGTCCAGCAAAACCATCACCACGATGAATGGCTTCTACGGTATCGTCTATCGTTTTTACAATAACTTTGTTCCCAAGCGTATTGCGTAACACTTCCAGGGCTTGTAACAAAGGCAATCCACTGGCTAACAAAGTGCCTAAGGTACGACAAAAGCGAGCAAGTAATACTTTTAAGAGTAAGGGTCCTAGGATTGGCGTATGAAGAAGAAGCTTGTCTGCTTTGAACAGGAAGGCGTCACTTTTTGGGTAGAGAAGAAAAAGCAACAGCATAAGAAGAAACAAAAGCAGAAGTGATATAAAGTGTTCCTGCAAAAAGAAAGAGAAGTCAAGCAAGAAGCTTGTTATGGCTGGCAATTGGGCACCTAAACCAGAAAGCATATCAGCAAAGAGAGGCATAATGTAGATGAGTACAAAAACGATAACAGCCACAGAAGCAGTGACTAGAATCATGGGGTAGATGAGTGCCGACTGAACTTTTTTGATCAATTCATTTTCTTTCTCGAAGTGCCGGGCCATATAGGTTAATACTTCTTCTAGCACACCGCCTAGTTCTGCCGCTCTGATCATTTCGGTAAAAACAGTGGGAAAAGTTTGAGGACAGGTAGCCATAGCGTCGGCGAGGGTTTGCCCTTTGCGTATTTCTTCTCGGACCATAACAATAGAGTTGCGTAAAGTTTTATCATCTGTTTGTTCTTCTAAAATGGTCAAAGCACTAAAAATGGGGATGCCACAGCGGATTAGCAAGGCAAAGTGATTACAAAAGAAGGCTAAATCTTGTCGCTTCGTTTTAGGACCTATCTTAGAGAAGGCGTCGTTGATGGGTAAGGATTGTAACGTTTTTCGCCAAGCCTGTGCTTTGAGCTGTCCAGTTCTCATTGCGCTCTCCTTCAGTCAATCCGATAAGCCACTCTCATTACTTCTTGAATCGTTGTATAGCCTTGTAAGGCTTTATAGATTCCGTCTTCTCGCAATGTTATCATGCCACCTCTAGTGGCCGATTGGCGAATGGCTTCAACAGAAGCTTTGTTCATAATTAGCTGTCGTTCTTCCGTTTTTATAGGTAAAACTTCATGAATGGCAATTCGGCCTTTATAGCCTGTTTGATTACAAGCAGAACAGCCTAGGCCTTTGAATAAAGTCACGTCTTTTTTGGGCTCTACTTGCAGGAAAAAGCGCTCTAGAGCATCTTGCTCTGGTGTATAGCTACTTTTGCAATGATCACAAATCTTTCGCACCAGTCTTTGGGCCACAATACCTATAACGGATGAGGCAACACGGTAAGGCTCTAGCCCCATGTCTATCAGTCGAGTAACAGCACCAGCAGCGTCACCAGTATGTAATGTGGAAAGAACAAGGTGCCCTGTTATGGCTGCACCTACAGCAATGTCTGCTGTTTCTTGATCTCGTATCTCACCCACCATAATTACATCAGGATCTTGACGTAAGATAGAGCGTAAAGCCCAAGGGAAAGTCAGGCCTGCTTTGCTGTTGACTTGTATCTGGCTGACACCGTCAAGCACATATTCTACAGGATCTTCAATCGTAACGATTTTCTGCTCGCGATGGTTCAAGCAGTAGAGACTGCTGTAGAGCGTTGTTGTTTTTCCTGATCCTGTAGGCCCTGTGAGTAAAATCATGCCATAGCTATGCTGGATCATTTTCTTGTACAAAGGTAGAACTTTTTCCTGAAAACACAAATCTTCCAGTGAGATCGGCGCTTTTTCTTTATCCAAGATGCGAATGGTGCAATTTTCTCCAAAAATAGTCGGCAAAGTAGCAACACGCAAATCAATGGCTTTGCCCTGATCTTCAATTTGAATGCGACCATCTTGAGGAATCCGTTTCTGTGCAATATCCATCTGTGCAAGCACTTTGATTCTTGATAAAAGAGTGCCATGGAGCATAGGAGGTAGGGTCATTCCATCTTGTAAAATACCATCGATGCGATAACGTACTGTCGTTTTGTCTTTGTGGATTTCAACGTGAATATCACTCGCCTCGCTTTGCAAGGCTTCTCGCAAAATGGAGTCTACCAATCGAACCATTGATTCTTCATCTTCATTAAGCAAGGTTGGCAATGAAGCTTTCTCCAGGCGAAAAAATCGAGTCATATCGAGTCGTGCTGTGCGATACATTGTTCCCGCTGTTGCTGTCTCTCCCACCAACCAATTCTTTTTCTCTTCTTTTGCAGCCTCTTGATTCATTGTATCCTTTGATCCCTCCCTTCTTCTTGTGTGAAAAATCCAACAATTCTCCTTCCTTCCCGAAAAAGTTACAAACATCTTCTTTTAATGCCATTAACTGTATCGGTTGATACTCCCTTATTCTCTATAGACTTCCTTTTACCTCTTTTTTCGGAAGAAAAATTTTAGTATTTTTTTGGTTTGGTGTAATTATTTGTATTTTGGTTGTTTTCTTTGTCTTTTTAAGCAGCGATCTCATTTTTTGTTTAAAATAAACAAAGCATGATGTCGTGGTAGACTTCATGCTTTTTCCAATAATACATAATACCTGACTTTTGACTATTAAATTAGGACCATACTATCTGGTAAAATCATAGAGGGCTTATACCGCCAGCTAAGCTAGCGACAGCCGAAGTCCCCAGTCCCGCTGCGGAAAGCGTGATTGATCAGTCCCAGGGGGTTTTTTAGAGATATGTTTTTAGAAAGAAGGTGAAATTGTTGAAAAAGCTTTTCATTATCAAAACAGGAAGCACCTTTTCTTCTATATGCGACAAGCACGGTGACTTTGAAGACTTTATTACGGCTCAACTAGAGATAGACTCTCAAGAAGTAGAAGTGATTCATGCTTGCACGGCAGAAGTCTTCCCTCCTGTGATGAATTCCATGGGAATCATCATAACAGGCTCTCATGCCATGGTTACGGATCAAGAGCCCTGGATGGTAAAATTGGCACAGTGGTTACAAGAAACTGTTTCAGCAAGGGTTCCTGTATTAGGCATTTGCTTTGGTCATCAATTATTAGCCCATGCTTTTGGTGGTCTTGTAGATTATCATCCCAAAGGCATTGAAATTGGAACTGTTTCGATTGAACTTACGGAAGAAGGAAGAAAAGACTCTTTACTTGGGTTTTTGCCTTCTTCGTTCCAAGGTCATGTTACTCATGCTCAGACGGTTCTTCAACTTCCACCTGGTGCAACGCTTTTGGCAAAAAATGATTTTGAACCCCACCATGCTTTTGTTCTCCATGATCGTATCTGGGGCGTACAGTTTCATCCCGAATTCACAGCTGAGATTACATATCACTATGTACAAAAACAAAAAGATAAATTAGGCAAAGCTGGAATGAATATAGAGACCATTGAAGAATCCATCCACGATACTGTGTATGGTGCACAATTGCTAAAGCGTTTTTTGACTATCGCGAGTGATTGTTAGGAAGCGCGACCGGTCTTCACTTTCTTTTGACAATATTGCAATATAGCAGCGTAGTATGGAATAAGACAGTTATTCTATTTGTCCATGAAAAAAAGCTAAAAAAGCTTCCGCATAACGCGGAAGCTTTACCTTCTTGAAAATGGAGCCAGCGACAGGAATTGAACCCGCAACCTACTGATTACAAGTCAGTTGCTCTACCAATTGAGCTACGCTGGCATCCCTATAAATTCTGATGGCGGAGCTGACGGGATTCGAACCCGCGGTCTCCTGCGTGACAGGCAGGCATGTTAGGCCTCTACACCACAGCTCCATTTTTTGGTGGGCGATGACAGGATCGAACTGCCGACCCCCTGCTTGTAAGGCAGGTGCTCTCCCAGCTGAGCTAATCGCCCAAAATAATTGGTGACCCGTAGGGGATTCGAACCCCTGTTACCGCCGTGAAAGGGCGGTGTCTTAGACCACTTGACCAACGGGCCTTTTTGGTTGCGGGGGCAGGACTTGAACCTGCGACCTTCGGGTTATGAGCCCGACGAGCTGCCAGCTGCTCCACCCCGCGTCATTGTGGAACTACATAATATCACTATTTACTGCATCTGTCTACTGGTTCTTTTTGGCAATGGCTTGTGTTATTATGATGGCAATCGATAATAAACGAAGAAAGGTTTGCTGTTCTGATGAAAGATGATAAAAAAGAGCATAGCCAACAGGTTATAGAATCCCATCGCTATGACTTCGGAAAAGACGCCGAAGCCTTTTGGGATACTAGGGCTGAGCAATTCTATAGGAGCACACAAAAAAGCGGCAAAAACCAGATAGAGAGCCTCATGAAATTCCTCCTCGAAAGAAATCTACTTCAAGAAAGTAGCTCTTTATTGGACGTGGGATGCGGTACAGGAAGACATGCTCTCGCCTATGCAAAAAAGGTTAGAGCAGTAGTTGGTACAGATATTTCAGCAGGTATGCTCGATTACGCTCAAAAAAGCAGTAGAGAAGAAGACATAAAGAACCTACAGTTTGTGAAACTAGACTGGCAGCAAGCCGATTTGAAATTGTTACAATGGACGAAGCGCTTTGATTTCGTCTTTTCCTCCATGTGTCCCGCCATTGAAAGCAAAGAAAGTCTACTAAAAATGTCAGAGGCAAGCAAAGGCTATTGCCTAATCAATCGCTTTGTTCAACGAAAAGACGAAGTAGGCGATCGCTTAAGAGAGCATCTGCAAGTTGATGCGCACAATGATCCTCACAATAAACGCGAGAAAGCATTGGCTATTTTTAATGAATTGTGGTCTTTGGGGTATTATCCGGAAATTACCTACCTAGATGCACAGGAAGAACTATTTTTTACAGCAAAGGAAGCTGTGGCTCATTATACGATGAGGCTCGGCACAATTACAGCAGCTCAACAAGAAGAGATGGAAAACTTTTTCCAGAAAGAAGCTGAAAAAGGGATGATTCATTTAAGGCCCAGTTCTAAGGCAGCGTGGATTCTCTGGAAAGCAGACTAATGCGATTTTTGAAAGACACTTTCCACCTCTCTACCAAGCATGGCGAGGGACATTACTAGCAAGGTTACCAAGAGCCAGGGATAGAAAAGCCACCATTGCCAATAAGGCGTATAGTAAATGCCCTGAAAGTTTATCGCATGATTCATAATGATACCCCAACTGCGTGCTGTCGGATCACCGAGCCCGATAAAAGCCAAAGAGGCTTCTGCAACAATAGCCATACTTGTGATGCGAATGAAAGTGACAAGAAGTAGCGGAAATAATTCCGGTACAAAGTGGCGCTGAAGTAAATAAGGTATGGAAGCACCATAAAAACGTGCCAGCTTGATATAAGGTTGTTCTTGTAAGACCCTTGCTTGCGCTCTTACGATTCTAGCGGGCCTGGCCCAAGATAGAAACGCTAAAATAAGAATGATTTGAAGCGTAGAAGAGCCCAAAAAAGCAGCAGCCACAATCATCAAAGGCAATGTGGGCAGAGCCACGAGCACATCAATCAGTCGTAGCAATATACGATCAACGGTGCCACCAGCGATAGCCGCCGTCATGCCAATCAAAGTACCGCCCAGACCGGCAAGCAAGGCTGTAGAAAGGCCGATGAACAAACTAATTCTAGCACCATAGAGTAGCATAGACCAAAGATCAACGCCTAAATCATCGGTACCAAGCAGATGGTTTCTACTTGGTCCTTCTAAAGGAGGACCTGAAGAAAATTCATAAGAGTGAACGGTAAGCCAAGGCGCAAATAACGCCATCAATAGAAAAAGGACCAAGATAATAAGAGAAAATCGCCCTGAGAAAGACATTCTTTTCCAGATCCTAGATGTTCCGTAGAAAACTTTATTGTAGAGTTGATTGCATCGATAGAGAGCTTTATCTTTTTTTACTCTATCTTGTATTACTGTAACTTTTTGATCTTTTTGTTGACTTTGCTCTTTATTTTTTGGGGCTCTATCTGTTGCTTGTTGAAACTGCTCTTTGATGATCGCTCTCCCCTTTCACAGTGACAGCGTTATCTCTCGTTCGAGGATCAAGATATTGACTTACCAGATCGGCCAATACATTGGCGCTCATAACAACAATGGCTAAGAAAAGAAAAATTCCTTGCAACAAAGGATAATCTCGTACCATCACAGCTTGTTGCATTAAAAGCCCTAGCCCAGGGTAAGAAAAAACATTTTCAACCAGAACAACAGCGCCTATCATGCTTCCCATTTGTAAAGCAACTCTGGTAACGAGGGGCAAAAGTGCATTTCGTAAGCCATGGCGATAACGAATTGTAGCTTCTCCCAAAGCTTTGGCACGAGCTGTGCGTATGTAATCTTTCGGAATAATCGTAAGCAAAGTGTTGCGAACAAGAAGATAGTACTCTCCCAGGCGAGCGATAATTAAGGTTAATAAAGGCAACGCTGCATGATAGAGTAGATCTCCTACTTGCTCAGCCCAAGATTGATAGCTCACAAAAGGCGTCATCGCACCAGCCATCGGAAAAAGATCGAGCTGCACTGCTAGTAAAAAGAGAAAAGCCAATCCTAACAAAAAAGAGGGAATCTCTCCAAGAAAGACAAGAACACCATAAAGCCATTTATCTTGCCATTGCCCTTTTCTCCAAGCTGAATAGGTGCCTAGCCATAGGGCCAGCAAGACGGTACATAAGGTTGCTGTAATCATGAGAAAAAGAGTCCATGGCAATCGCTGTAAGAGAATCGTTGTGACTTCTTGCTGATAGTAATAACTGAAGCCAAGATCACCTTGTAAAAGATCGACAAGGTAATTTCCATATTGGTTTAGCAAGGGCTTGTCAAGTCCGTAATAGGCACGATAATAATCTAGTTGATCTGCTGTATACAATGTCACAACTTCTTCATAGTTACTAGAAAAATTCAAAAAAGGATCCCCCGGCATCAACCGGGGGAGAAAAAAATTAATTGTAATGATAAGCAAAAGAGTAAAGACATATTCAAAGAGTTTTCTTCTCTTTTTATCTAAAGCCATTGATCATAAGTTCCTTTCTAAGTGAGAAAAGAAGGCGCCACTTACCTTTATCTAGCTAAAAAAGAGAGTTTGTTATGGGTGAGATTATGATGATCGTAGGCATGAAGCCAGCCACCATAAATATCGTGACGATAGGCCGTTTTACCGGTTGTAAAATATAGAGGGATTTCTGCAACTTCTTTTGCAAGAATTTCTTGTAGCTGCATGATGGTGTCTCGACGCTTTTCATCGTCTATTTCTTTTAGCTGTCTCAAAGCCAACTCTGTTACTTGTTCATTGGCATAGCCTGGTACCTTGCCGCTAATCGAAGTAGGCAAATCACTGGCAAAGCGTACTCGTAGATAATCGGGATCGCCACCCCAACCGCCGTGGCCGACTAACGCAATCTGATAGTTCCCTTCAACAATCCGGCTATCTCTACTTTTATTATCTGCCGCTACGACATCAAGTTGAATCCCTACCTTATGTAACTGTTCTTTCAATACTTCCCCAATACGAACTTCAAGATCAGCACCTACAAGTAGTTGGTACTTCAAAGGTTCTTTCAGTATTTCATTGCCTTGCTCTTTTGCTTTTGATAAAAGTTGAAGACTTTTTTCTAGATCTACATCGTAGGTAGGAAGATTGCTATGAAACCAGCGGTGATGGGGCGGTACTATACCCATGCTACCAGCTACGGCAGCACCACGAGCTGTTTTTTGGACCAGTTCTTGGCGATCGATTGCATAGGCAAAAGCTTGACGCATTTCTTTACTTTGAAATTCGGGCTGTCGCTCCATGTTAAAGATTAAGCGATAGCCATAATAGCCCGGCTTTTCCATTAAAGTTATATTTGCTCTTTCTTCAAAGCGCTTCTCAAGATCGGCTGGTACATCAGCAAGGTGAATTTCACCTTTTTCTAAAGCCAAAATGGAATCGCCAACGGGAATGAATTCTAACACATCAACTTGAGCAGCAGGTCCCCAGAAATCCTGGTACGCTTGGAAACGATATAACCCTTGTTCTTTGTTGTATTCTGTAAGCTGATAAGGTCCACTGCCTATAAGAGCACTTTCGTCTATAAACTTTTTCGGATCAGCGATATTAGCCCAGATATGTTTCGGTATTATAGGTACCATACCCAACGCTTCTAGAAAAGGCGCTTGACTTTCCGCTACTTCAAAAAGTACTTCTTGATCTGTAAGGGCTTCGATTCGGATAAGATAGGTTGGATCGATTACCAAGCTATGAATCCGTACAGGGTGATGTTGCTGATAGTATTGAAAGGAAAATGCAACATCATGGGCTGTCAAAGCCTTTCCATCATGCCAATTGATATCGGGTCGCAGTGTAAAAAGAAAAGACTTGCCATCTTCGCCAACTTCCCATTTTTCAGCGAGCCATGGAATAAGCCCTTTTTCATCTTTTTCTAATAAGGAATCAAAAATATAATACATTTTGCTATAACCAGGTCCACGAGAATAGTGGGTAAAGGGCTGTGGATAACCCCAGTCGCCACCTTCTAGGCGTACCGTTACAGGTTGATCTTGTGTCTCACTTTCTACTTTAGCTTGCTGAGCCGTACAACCTGTCAGCAGTAGAAATAGAAGAATTATAAGTAGAGTTACGCTTTTTTTCATCCTATACTCATCTCTTTCTTGTTAATAGAATTTACAGGAGCTACTGAGCAAGCTACAGGCTCTACGGGATTTGTAGGAGATAGAGAAAATACCTCTACAGGGGATGTGGAAGCTTTCGCGTTCGATTCCATAGATTCTACATAATAATCAAGGGAGCGCTCCTCGATAATAGCCCCTTTATCCATGACTACAATTTTATCAGCTATTTTTCTTGCTACTTGCAGATCATGGGTAATGAATAACATGGCAAAGCCCATACTGTTTTGTAAGCTTTTTAACAATCGCAATAAGTTGGCTTGTGTAGAGAGATCCAGCATCGATGTAATCTCATCGGCAATGAGGAGTCGAGGCTTCATGACAAGAGCGCGGGCAATGGCCACTCTTTGCCGCTGACCTCCGCTTAGAGACGCGCAGGGTCTCGCAAGAAAATCATCGTGAAAAGGCAGTTGCAGCTGCTTTAACAACGTGCAGATTCTTTCTTTTCGTTCTTCCTTTGTGCCGATATTGTTTACACGTAGAGGTTCTTCTATGGCATCAAAAGTAGAAAGGCGTGGACTTAAAGAGCTATAGGGATCTTGCAAGACCAGTTGAATTCCTTTTTCTTGGCGAGAAGCGCCTTGACTTGTAATGTCTTTTTCCATAAACATTACTTTGCCTTGATCTGCAGGCAAAAAGCCCGCTACAATCTGTGCAAGCGTTGATTTGCCTGCGCCGGAAGTACCAATTAATGCAACTGTCTCGCTATGACGTACTTGTATAGAGCAATTTGTTACAGCAGTGATCTGCTGAGATGCGCTACCAAAATTTTTGGAAATATCAATTCCCTGGA